>JABGZB010000151.1 GCA_018674955.1 Verrucomicrobiota bacterium
AAGGATCATGTGCTTGATGCTGGCGGTCGATTTTTTGAGCCCCTGAAATCCCATCGTCATCACGTTTTGGAACGACGGCAGGTCACCCTGATTCATGCCCATGATTTGCCGCCCTAAGTCCTGCTTGTTACCAACCTTCGTCAGCGGAAAATGCCAGCGATCCTGTCCGTCCCAAAGCACGACGCCCAACTCGTCGTTCGGCCCCATCGCGTCGAGCACGCCGATAGCGCATTGGCGGGCGACCTGATTGCCATTATTGAACTCCATCCCGTGCATCACCAGCACGAGCGCGCCCGGCGGCAAGACTTTTTTGCTGCTCAACTCCATGCTCACCGGCAGCGTGCGCTCGAGCGGCGTGTTGCGGTAGCCGCCGGCCGCGAACGCCTGATCGCCACCGACGCAGACCAGCCCCACGCCGAAGTCGCGCACCGCGCTCTCGATCCGCAGCATCGCGTTCCGGCCCAGATCGCCGGCGTTGACGTTGCTGAGAAAAATCGAGTCGAACGCCTGCAGGCCGGCGAGCGAACTGGGCAGCGCGGAGAGGTCGCCCAACTCAACTTCCAGCTTCGCGCCGCGTAGCGCGTTGGCCAACGGCGCGTCGCGGTCGGGGTCGGACGAGACGATCAACACGCGCGGATCGCCGCGCACGTTGGCAAAACCAGAGGCGCGGTTGTTTTGCGGGATGCTGTCGCCGCTGGCCTCGACCTGAACCTCGTACGAGTAGAACCCGGCTTGGCCAAGCGACTGCGGGAAGCTGAAAAGATTTTTGCCCTTGGCCAAGCGCACCGCCTGTTCGCCGAGCAACTGGTCGTTGCGGAAGAGCCGCACCTTGGCCGGTTGGTCGCGGTCGGACAGCGCAAAAATCCGGGCGTCGAACGGCTGGCCTTTTTTTACCACGCCGGGCACGGCCAAGCGCTGCACCGAGACGTCGCTGCCGCCCTGCGTGCCCAGCGGCACGACGTCCACCGTCACGTCGAGCGGCTTGGCCGCCATCACCGCCTGCACGGCGTCGCCGATGTTTTCATTGCCGTCGGAGAAAAGCACGAGGCGCTTTTGGCCGGTCTCCGGGAAGGCCGCCGTGCCGAGGCGAATGGCCCCGGCGATGTCGGTGCGGTTCTCACCGACGACAGTTTGGATGGTGTTGGTTTGCAGCGCGGCCGGCGTGAGGGACAACTCAATGCCGGCGTCGGTGCCGAACACCATTAGGCCGGCTTTGTCCGATTTTTGCTTTGCGGCAGCCGTCAGCAATTCGTGCGCGATCTGCTGTTCCTGCGCGGGAACACTCTGCGACCGGTCGATCAGAAAATAGACGTTCATCCCTTCCTGCGGTTTGTTCCACTGCAGACCGGCGAGGGCCAGGACCACGGCGCTCACCACCAACACGCGCAGCCCGTACGCGAGCCAGCGGCGCCACGCTTGGATTTGCACATCGGTCTTCCACGCGAGCCACGTCACCCAACCCAGAGCCACCGGCAACGCCAGCAGCCAAAGGGGATGGGTGATTTGGAAGGTCATTTAGTTAGGGGAGCTTGAAAGTTGAAACTCCGTTGCCGGTTCACGTCGGATCAGTTTTTGCACGCGGTGGTTTTGTGAATCGGCGACGTAAAGATTGCCGCGCGAGTCGAGCGCCATGCTCCACGGGTTGTTGAACTGCCCCGGTTTACTTCCCGCGCCGCCGATAATTTCCAGCACTTGGTCGTCCGCATCCAACACCGTCACGCGGCTGTTGCCGAACTCGCAGACATACTGTCGCCCCTGCTCGTCCACCCGCACATCGTACGGGTAACTGAACTCGCCGCTCGCCGCGCCGGGGCCGCCGTGCTCGCGCAGGAACGCCCCGTCGCCGTCGAACACCTGCACGCGGTGGTTGCACGAGTCGGCGACGTAGAGTTTGCCGGTGGCGTCGAGCGAGAGCCCCTCGGCGCGGTTGAACTCGCGCGGCCCGTGACCCGCGCCGCGAATCTCGACCTGTACCGACTCGTGGACCGGGCCGAACTTTTGCAGTCGCTCGACGATCTGAAACTCACTGACGAACGCCGAACCGTCGGGTGTAAACGCGACCGCGCGCGGGAATGACAACTCGCCCCGCTCCCGGCCGTGCGTGCCCCACTGCGAAACTAGATTGCCCCCGGTCGTAAAGTGGTTGATGCGCGAATAGTGCGGTTCGACGACGACGATGTTGCCTACATGATCGAGCGCCATGCCTTTGGGCCGTCCGCGCTCGGTTTCCGGCATCTGCCATTGGAGCAAATAATTTCCGTCGGGATCGAATTTCTGCACGCGGCCGGTCATGTCGCAGACGTAAACATTGTCGTCGCGATCGACTGCGATCGAGCGTGGCTTGACGAATTGGCCCGGCCCGTTGCCGAGGCCGCCGATCACGCGTACTTCGGAGAAAATCGCGCTGCCAATGCCGTCACCGCTTGGTCCGCCGCCGCAGCTGGCGAGCAGCGCGCCGCAGCCCAGCGCGAGCGCTTGGCCAAGTTGCGGGCGGGTTGTGCGGAAGCATTTCATCTGCCGCCCATCGTCGCCGAATGCGCCGGTTTTGCAAGGTTGGCCCAGCGCGACATGGCAAATGCCTTGACCCAAGCCAAGCGGGGAAACAGCCTGCCCTCGCTCATGTCACTCACAACGATTCACCGACGGGTCGCTGCGTTTGCGGCTCTTTCATTCGCAGCGCTCGCCGCCCAAGCCGGGGACGCCGAGGTTACGCACCATTATGCTGACAACGACGGCGTGAAAATCCACTACGTCATGGCCGGCGACTCCGGGCCGTTGGTGGTGATGATCCACGGCTTTCCGGATTTTTGGTATTCGTGGAATGAACAAATCAAGGCGCTGCAATCGACCCATCGCGTGGCGGCGATCGACCAACGCGGCTACAACCGCAGCG
>JABGZB010000152.1 GCA_018674955.1 Verrucomicrobiota bacterium
AGCCTATGTCAACCATAAGGAACGTCTTACTACACC
Source organism: Verrucomicrobiota bacterium (assembly GCA_018674955.1). Lineage (GTDB taxonomy): Bacteria > Verrucomicrobiota > Verrucomicrobiia > Limisphaerales > UBA1096 > UBA1096. The sequence continues at coordinate 37 of JABGZB010000152.1, forward strand.
CCTGATTCGCGAGTCGATCGACGACGAATTCCGCGAAGCCTCGTGGGAGGAAGTCTACGCGTTCATAACTGAGCGCTGGAAACAGATTCTTGAAGAGTCAGGTCCGGATGCCTTGGGCACAATTACCTCCTCGCGCTCGACCAACGAGTTGAATTATCTCGGTTCAAAGCTGATGAGGGCGGTCGTCGGCACCAACAACGTCGATAACTGCGCCCGCGTTTGTCACTCAGCAACCGTCAAAGGGATGATGAAGGTCTTCGGTGCGGGCGCTGGTACCAATAGCCTGAGGGATATTGATGTCACTGATTTGTTGTTGGCCTCTGGTTGCAACCCGATACATGGCCATCCGGTTACGGGCTCACGCATTATGCGAGCCCGCAAACGTGGCATGAAATTGATCGTCGCTGACCCAATCAACACGGAGTTTGCGCAAATGGCAGACATCCACCTGCAACTGCGTCCAGGCACCAATGTCGCCCTGTTTCAGGGCATGGCGCACATTGTTCTTCGTGATGGTTTGGAGGCATCTTCCGAGTGGATGGAAACGCGTACAGAGAATCTTGAGCCATTCAAGGAAATGATCGCGGAGATGACGCCAGAGCGTTGCTCTGAGTTGACAACGATTCCTGTCGAGACATTGGAAGCTGCGGCCAAACTTTATGCCTCGGTGGATGCCGCCATGAGTGTCCACGGGCTGGGTATGACGGAGCACAGTCATGGCAGCGAAGGTGTGATGGCTCTGGCCAGCTTGGCTCTGCTGACCGGTAATGTCGGTCGATCCGGCACAGGAATCAACCCGCTACGTGGTCAAAACAACGTGCAGGGTTCCTGTGACATGGGTGCGTTGCCGAATGTTTACACCAACTATCAATCTGCTGATGATGTTGAGCAACAGGAAAAGGTCTCAGCCGCTTGGGGTGTGAAGGTGCCTACTAAAGAGGGCATGACATACCCGAAGATGCTTCACGCCATCAAGGAAGGAAATGTGCGTAGCATGTACATGATCGGCTCCGACATTGCCCACACCGATCCCAACAACCAGTTCGTGCAGGAGGCCTTGGGTCAACTCGAACTGCTTATTGTACAGGATATTTTCATGACTGAGTCCGCCAAGTTCGCGCATATCATTCTACCGGCTGCGACTTTTCTAGAATCAAATGGCACCTATACCAACGGCGAACGGCGCATCCAGCGAATTCGCAAGGCGCTTGATCCGCCCGGCCAAGCCAAGGAGGATTGGTTGATTGTCGCTGAGCTGGCGGAGGCGATGGGACACCCCATTGTTTCGTCTCGAAACGTGTCAGATATATGGGATGAAATGGCCGCACTGACTCCCAACTTTGCCGGGATTAACTATGAACGATTAGAGTCTCCAGAAGCAATTCAATGGCCAGCACCGAGTCCGGACCATCCAGGCACAATGGTCATGCACGACACCGTGTTCAATCGTGGCCGTGGCCATTTCGCTGCGCCTGGATTTGAGGAGCCAAACGAAAAGACTTCCAGCGACTATCCGTTCATCATGATCACAGGCCGTCATTTGTTCCACTACAATGCTGGCACACAGACCCGCCGAACTCCATTGAGCGAATACAGTTCAACGGACTATCTGGAAATTCACCCGGATGATGCGACTGGATTGGGGATCGACGATGGTTCATCGGTTTGGCTCTCGAGTCCGAGAAAGAAAATCAAGATGGTGGCTAAGCACAGCGCAGAATTACGTAGGGGCAATCTTTTTACCACCTTCCACTTCCCTGAGATTGGTCTGAATGGCGTCTTGAGTTCCTCCGCCGACGGACTCACCGGATGTCCGGAATTCAAAGTGCAAGCCGTCAACATCGAGTCGGCGAAATGAACATCGGCTTGGCCAAGCGCGGGCCGATCAGCGGCGGCGCATCATGGTCTGTTGCAACTCACGATCGCTGTCGCGCTTCTTGATGGTCTCGCGCTTGTCAGCGACACCCTTACCACTGCCGACGGCGAGCTGCACTTTCACCTTCCCGTTTTTCCAGTAGAACGCCAGCGGGATCAGTGCCTTGCCCTTTATCGCCGCGACGCTGAACAGCTTGCGGATCTCGCGCCTGTGCAGCAGCAGCTTGCGCGCGGCCTTGGGTTGGTGGTTGGCGGTGTTGCCGTGCGAGTACTCGGAGATGTGCGCGTTGTGCAGCCACACCTCATCGTTCTCGACGCGGGCGAATGCGTCACGAATCTGCCCTTTACCGGCACGGAGCGACTTCACCTCGGTGCCAGTCAGCACAATGCCCGCCTCGAACGTTTCCTCGATGTGATACTCGTGGCGGGCTTTCGAGTTTGAGAGGATGGTTTCCATCAAAAAAAACAGCCAGAGGCACGCGGCCCCTGGCTGATGTCAAATCGTTTTGCCGCGCTCAGGCCTTGCGAACCCGGCGGCGGGATTTTCTCTTGGGCTTCGGAAGATCCGTTTCCCACTTCATCTTGCCCTCGATGATCTCAGTCAGGGCAATGTCGGCGGTGCTCAACCCGGCGGTTTCCATAATCAGGGGCCGGTTACCGCCAGAACTCAGTTGGCGCACACGCCGCGAGACCAGATTGACCAACACATTGGGGTTGCCCACCAATTTCAACGCTTTTTCACTTAATTCAGCTTTCAAAATAAACCCTCTTTCTCCAAAAGAGCCGAAAATGTTGGCAAAGCCGCCTCACCAATGCAAGCCCAATTTCTCCAATTCTCAAACCGTTCGGTTCCCTGTGGATTCAGAGTTGCGATCGCACTCCAAAGTTTGGCTACGTCTGTGTTCTGGCCATTTTTTGGTTGGCTGGGTGGGTTGGGGGCGTACGGTGCGCGGAGTTTTTCAATTGTGATTGCGTCTGACTCGACCATAAAAAAAACTGCTTGGAGCAAGCTCATCCGGCGAACGCACATGTACTTGGCGTTGTTCCTCACGCCGTGGATGGTGGTGTTCACGATCTGATGGCGGCGCGGCCAAGCCAACCCGCGGCGCTCACGATCGCCGGCTC
>JABGZB010000153.1 GCA_018674955.1 Verrucomicrobiota bacterium
CGACCACAACGGCCAAGGCTTCAGCACTTGGCTTGCCGGCGGCGGCTTCAAGCCGGGAACCATTTACGGCGAGACGGACGAGGTCGGCCACCGCGCCGTGGTGAACAAAGTCACGGCCAACGATTATCAAGCCACGCTGCTACACCAGTTCGGCTTCGAGCACAAAGAGTTGGTTTACAAACACAACGGGCAACAGCAGAAACTAACCGCCAACCGGCCCGCCCGAGTGGTATCGGACATTCTGGCCTAAATCCGAGGATCAAACGCTTCGTAAAAATACGAGCGTTCACCCTCATCCGGCCTTCGGCCACCTTCTCCGGAGAAGGAATCAAACCACACACGCTTGGCCATGCTCCCTCTCCCAGCGGGAGAGGGTTGGGGAGAACTCGTAAAACTATAATTGACATCCGGCACACTCCAAAACGATCACGTGCGTTGAATGTGGGAGTGGCAAGTTTCACCTTGCCCATTTTATTTTTCGTTTGCGGCGAGGTGGAACTCGCCACTCCCCGTATTATTCGCCTTTTCCAAGTGCTCGGATGTAGGCCGCTTTGAGTTGCTCGACTGACTTTTCCCAATTGAGCTGAGTGTGAAATCGCTCGTGGCCAAGGCGGCCCATCCGCTCGCATTCGGCGGGATCATCGAGCGTTTCGGCGATAGCGCGCCCAAGCGCACTCGCGGAGTTTTCCGTCACGTAACGCGCGGCATCGCCGGCGGAGAAGCGGCCCTCCTTCAGGTCGAACAACACCTGCGGTTTGGCGAATGTCATGTACTCGAGCACCTTGTTCATCGTGCAGTGGTCGTTGTACGGGTTGATCGGATCGCTCGACACGCCGAGGTCCATCGTCCGCAATCCCGTGAACAAAAACTCGTTCGACACGCGGCCGGGAAGATCGACAAATTCCCGCAAGCCAAGCTCGTCGCGAAGCGCGACCAAGCTGTCGTGTTCCGGCCCGGAGCCCATCAGCAGAAACTGAATGTCGTCCCGACCCTGCTCGCGCACCAAGAAATCCGCCGCCTCGATGATGTAGCGCACGCCGTCGGCGTTGCCCATTACGCCGACGTAGCCGACGAGGTGCTTGCGCCCTTTTTTTAGAGAGGCATCAGGCTCGACGCTTGTGTCGGCGATCTTCGGCGCGGTGCGAACGACGAACACATCATCCGGCGACTGGCCCCCGCGTCCGATGGCTATGTCGCGCACCGACTCGTTCGTGGCGATCACCACGTCGGCAAAAAAATGCGTCGCCCATTCCGCCGCGCGCACAGCCCAGTATAGCAGGCCGCGTTTGCCGAACTTGGCCTCGAACATCTCCGGACAAACGTCGTGCACGTCGTAAATAATCCGCGTGCCAACAAGCTTGTACGGCGCAGCAACGAGGAACAGCAAGTCGGGCGGATTGCAAAGATGCACGACATCGAAGCGGTGCCGCCGCCAAGCTCTCCAAATCAGCTTGAACTCGCCCCAGAGCGCGGAGCTGTATTCGCGCAAAAACCCACCTACCGCGCCGGCCTCCTCGCTGATCCAATGTCGGTAAACCTGAATGCCGTCGATGACCTCCTCAGGCTCGGTGAAGCCACGCATTTGCGGGCAGATGACAACCACCTCGTGGCCGGCGTCGCGCAGCGCGCACGATTCCTGCCAGACGCGGCGGTCGAGCGGCACCGGCAGGTTCTCGACAATGATGCAGACGCAGGGCTTCTTTTCGCTCACCAGCAAAATCCTTCGTATTCGGCCGGCAAGTCGCGCAGCTCCGGCCAGCCGTTGACGTCGAGCACCGTGTGTTCGGCCGTGAGGAGCGGCTTGAGCGTCGCGATATCGACACACTTTTGCGCCGCGATCACCAGCCCCTCCCGGCCAAGCGCGGTGGCCAAGTCATCAGTCAGCAGCGAGGCCAGATGCGGCATTTTCTCGTCGATCACCCGCTTGTTGGTGCCGATGAGCTTGGCCAGATTTAGCTGCGGATCGTAAATGCTCAGCTCGAATCCGCGACCGAGCAGGTGCTGCGCGACCTCAACCATCGGGCTTTCGCGTAGGTCATCCGTGTCGCTTTTGAACGACAGACCGAGCAGCGTCACGCGGCCCTTGGCCAAGCGCTTGGTTTGCTCGATGAGCTTGGCCAAGTGCGCCTCGTTGCTGGGCAGCAGACTGTCGATCAACGGCAACTCCACACCGCCGCGCCGCCCTTCGTGTGCCAACGCGCGGACGTCCTTGGGCAGGCACGAGCCGCCGAACGGGTTGCCGGGGCGCAGGTAGTACGGCGACAAATTGAGGCGAGTGTCTTGGCAAAGCAATCGCATCACCGACTGCGAATCGACGCCAAGACTTTTGCCGATGCGGCCGATCTCGTTGGCGAACGTCACCTTCGTCGCGTGAAAGGCGTTGCAGGCGTACTTGACCATCTCGGCGCTTGGCCAGTTTTCCGACGGGGCGTCCGCGCCGAAAAGCGGCGCCAACTCAGCGGGGAACGCCGATCCGTCGCGCGTGCCGACGACGGCCAGCGACGGATCGTCAAAGTCAGCCACCGCCGTACCCTCGCGCAAAAATTCCGGATAAAAAAACAGGCGCAGTTTCCCCAATTCAAGCAAATCGGCGACAAGCGTGTCGGCGATTTTTTGCGTGCTGCCGGGGAGCATCGTGCTGCGCAGGACGAGGTCGTGCGACTCGCCGGAAGCGCGCACCGCGTCTGCGATTTGCCCGACGACTTGCCGGACGTATTGTAAACTGAGCTCGCCACTTTCGGCCGACGGCGTGCCGACGCAAACGAGCGACACGTCGGTCGCGGCGACGGCTTCTTCATGATTTTGCGTGGCGGAGAGCAGGCCATTTTTCGCCGCGGCGGCGAGGAGATCGCCCAACCCCGGCTCGACAATGGGCGACACGCCGGCGGCGAGTGACTCGACTTTTTCGGCATGCACATCGACGCCCACGACGGTGTGTCCCTCTTTAGTGAGACACCCGGCAGTGACCGCGCCAACATAGCCAAGACCAAAAATTGAGACCTTCATTTCAGGCGCGGCAGACTAGGTTTCACCCGCACGGAACGCAAGGCCAAGACTTGAAACTTGAAACTTGAAACTTGAAACTCACCACTGCGTGTGACTTTGTGCGGAGAGGAGCAAGGCTCAGGCATGATAACATTTTTGAATGGAACCCTCACTGACGCGCTCCCGACGCAGGCGGTGATCGACGTCAACGGCATCGGTTACGAGGTGCTGATCCCATTGTCGTCGTTCGAGAAGCTGCCAGGGCTTGGCCAAGCGGTGACGCTTAAAACGCAGCTCGTCGTGCGCGAGGATTCACAGACGCTGTACGGCTTTGCGACGGACGACGAGCGCGATTTGTTCAAGTTGATCCAGAGCGTAAGCGGCATCGGGCCGAGGCTAGCGCTGAATGTTTTGAGCGGCATGAGTGTGGTGACGTTCAAGGGCGCGATCGGTGCCTGCGATGTGAAATTGCTCTCGAGCATCAACGGTGTTGGCAAAAAAACCGCTGAGAGAATGGTGCTCGAGTTGAAGGACAAAGTTGGCGTGGCGGTCGGCGCGGCAACGGCGCTTGGCCAAGCGACGGCGCCTCGCGACAAGACCATCGCCGACGCGGCGGCGGCGCTCGAGGCACTGGGCACAAAGCCGGCCGAGGCCCAAAAAGCCGCCCAAGCCGCTCAGGCGATGCTTGGCCCGAAGGCGGCGGTGGAGGAGTTAGTTCGCGCTGCGCTCAAGGGCGGAAGGTAAAACGTAGTTGGACTCACAGGTGGTCATCCCGAATGATGCAGGCCTTGGCCAACGGCTGGCGGCCAAGCTATTTTATGTGTTTCTGCAAGTGCTGCGACTCACGTGGCGCGTTCATTTTTCTGATCCGCACGGGGTTATGGAGGCTGGCCGCGACCGGCCGTTCATCATCTGCGCATGGCACAACCGCCTAGCCTACGCGATGGTTACTATTCGGGAAAGCATCCTGCCAAAAACCGGGCGCCGGATGGCGGCGATGGTGAGTGCCAGCAAGGACGGGGCGTTTCTTGTGGAGATTTTGCGTGCGTTCGATGTGGTACCGGTGCGCGGTTCGACCAGCCGGAGAGGCCGCCAGGCACTGCTGGAATTGTCGAGGCAGGTGAAGGCCGGGCTGCACTTGGGCATCACTCCCGACGGCCCGCGAGGCCCATGCTACGAGATTCAGGACGGTATCCTGTCACTGGCCCAGTTGACCGGCTTGCCGATCGTGCCGCTGGGTTGCCAAGCCGGGCGGAAGGTGCGCTTCGGGAGCTGGGATCGGTTTCAACTGCCGTGGCCGTTGACACGCTGCGACATGGCTTTCGGGGAACCGCTGGAGGTGCCCCGGAAGGTAAGTGACGAGCAGCGAACCGTGCTGAGGGACGAGCTGAAGCGCCGAATGATGGAGATCAATCCTGAGTAATTGGCGATGACGCAAGGTTGCACAATTCCGAAAAACGGATATAACCACGCGCCGTGAATGCCGGTTCGTTGGAAGGTGCGCTGCGCCTGCAAAAGCTTCTCATTTTCAGTATCATCATGCTGCTTGTGCTCGTTTTGGGGTACATGCTGGCGGATGATGCTTTTTTCGCTGCGTTCGCCTTTGGTGGCTTAGCTTGGCTGATGTTGATGCCGTACCACGCGACGCTGTCGGTGGTCTGCGCGGTGGCGACGTTCTCCACGGCGTTGATTATGCCGTTTTTTCCAGGGCGTCCGTTTATTTGGGAGGCGGCGGCGCTTCTGGGCTGGACCGGCTGCGTGCTGGTTTTTTCGTTTCGCCAATACCGGGACGGGATGTGGGACTCCATTTTTGAACACAAGTGGCTGCTGCTCGGCGTGGCTGGTTATTGCGGCGTGCTGGTGTTCACGATGATGGAGCGTGGCGTCGGCTTTCGCACGATGGGCGGCTCGCAGATGGGCGGGCGGTTTTATTTTCAGCAACTCACCTGCGCCATCTTCCCGCTGCTGTTCATGATGGTGCGCCTGAAGGAGGAGCAGATCCGGAAATTGTTCATCATCCAGTGCGCGCTCTCGGCTACGTGGGTGATCTCGGATGTGATTTATTCCAACGCGCCCGCCCTGTTCAACATCCTGTTTTTTCTCGAGGTCCCTGGCGACGCCCGCAACTTCGAGATGGAACGGATGAAGATGGGCATCAACCGCTACCAGTCGCTGGCTTTCGTGAGTATCGGTTTCCTGTGGCTGTTGCTCATCAAGAACAAGCTCAACGACTTCCTGACCACAAAGGGCGTATGGCTAATTCCCGCCAGCCTGGTCATTGTGGGGGCGGGCCTGCTGAGCGGCCACCGTTACACGGTGGTCATCATCCTATTGGTATTGGCCTTCATGGTCATTGCCCAGCGGCTGATCACCATTCGAAACGCTCTGACAGGCTCCTTGGCGCTGGCGCTTGGCTTGACCATTTCCTACGGCTTCGCAGAGCGCATGCCGCTCGCGGCACAGCGCGCTCTCTCGGTGCTGCCCGGCATCACGGTACACCGCGACGCC
>JABGZB010000154.1 GCA_018674955.1 Verrucomicrobiota bacterium
CAAGTTGTTTGGTGTCGTTACGGAGGGCATCCTGATAGTTGGCAATGGCTTCGGAGATCATCCCCTTGTCGCGAAGGGAGTTGGCGTATCGGTAATGGGTCTTTCCCAGGGAACGCTTGAGTTGAACGTCGGCAGCGTTAATCTTGAGGGCGGCATTCAGATGGGTGAGTGCTTCTTCATAGCGGGCCAAATTAAGCAGGATGGAGCCGAGTTCTATGAGAATCCGAAAATCCTGTGGATTCATTACCCGTGCTTTCTCAAAGGCCTCAAGTGCAGCTTCGGTTTTCTTGCGTTCCTGCAGAATGATCCCAATGACAAAATGGATATCGGCCAGTTCCTTCGGACTGGTTCCGGGAACTGTTTCCGCGACTACGACATGTCGCTGGAGATAGTTCAGACCCTCGGCAATCTCGTTGTGATCGACGAACTGGCTGTTGACTCGGAGTGGGTCGACATCTGGAGGAGGCCCAACCCATTGCCCGGGAAACGGCACGGAATGGTCACGCCAGAGTTTCGGATCGGCATCAAGCAGATCGATATCGGCAAGGAGTTGATCAACGCTGACCGGGCCCTTGTAGACAACAGCCACGCGTCCATAGCGATCAAGGAGAAAACTGCCAGGAACCGGCATGGGCAGCCATCGGTCGAGAAGGGAGCGTTGGAAGAGATCAAGGTTGCGAACGGTTTGGGAGGTCGTGTTGTCGGCGTCAAAAGGGAATTTCAGTTTTGCCAATGCCCGCCTGGCAGCAACAGTATTTTCAGGATCAGCGTGAAGCACGTGTATGCGCAGACCCTTTGAGCGAATTCTGGACTCGGCCGCTGTCCATTCACGAAGCTCAGAGATGCAGGGGGCACACCAACTCGCCCAGAGGTTGATGAGCAAGGGTCCCTTCAAGCGATCGGCCGGGAGTTCGGACACAGCGTTTTCGGATTGAACATAAACCGGAGGGGGCGACAGCCGTGCCGAAAGCACGATCCGGGCGGAAGGTTCAGGATCGGGAAATACGGGGGGCAAGGGAGTGAGGCTCTTGCGGTTGGACGGCGGACTCCATGATTTTGCGGCGGCGACTCCCTGGGTAACGAGGAAACGCTCGCCCGGTTCGATACCTGAAATTGATTCTTGTGTTCCTCCCGGCCAGCGAACCAGTAACTTTTCTATGCTGGCGTTTGGACCAAGTCCAAAATGAAGCCAGCCGCTGGATTGAGACAGGAACGCATCGCCGGCGTGCACACTCCGAATCAGGGGAACCTGCTGGTTCTTGAGGTAGAGTTGGACACGAGCACCCACAGCATCGCGGTTGGTTGTTTCACCATTGCCTGACAACTTGACAGCGACCCAGTCGGCGTTGGTAGCTAAATCATTTCTCAAAAACCGCAGGCGTGGAGCGGTGCGTGCTGTCATCCACAGATCGAGATCGCCGTCAAAATCCCAGTCAACAGCCGTGACAGCCCGGGAGTCATCGGGGAAATCAAATCCGGAGGCCGAGGAGATGTCGGCGAAACCGGTGCCTCGGCAATTCAGAAACGCACAATTACGCTCGTTGCCGCTAAAGGAACGGTCCTCGTGGAGAAGCCTGTTGAGCGCCTTCCATCCCTGCCGGTAACGCATGGTGTTTTCCGGAGTGATCTTGCCGACCGGTGATTGCGACACGACCTGCCGCCAATAGACACTTCACAAGTCGCCGGTGTCTTCCGTGCTAATAAAGCCGTTGGCAACAACAAGATCCTCCCAGCCGTCGTTGTTAAGGTCCACGAAGCGGGATCCCCACGCCCATCGGCCCATGGTCACACCCTGTTCGACGCTGACGTCGCTGAATCCGCCTCCATCGAGATCGGCCTGGAAGAGTGAGTTGCCGCGCGCGTGGCGCTGGTATTGGTCAAGCATTGTTTGGGGGGCGCCGGGTTTAAACTGGCGCTGGAAGGTGATGCGATTGCCGGCAGCTGAAAACATGTTGCTGATGTAGATATCAAGGCGACCATCCCTGTTGAAATCCCCCCAACTGGCTGACATTCCGGCAGACATGTCCTCGATGCCCAGTTCGGCGGCGACATCAACGAACCTGCCGTTGGTATTCTGATAGAGGTTGTTTCGCCCATAATCGTTGGCAACATAGAGATCAGGATCGCCGTCATCGTCGTAATCCTCCCATGCAGCAGCAAAGCTGAACCGGTTGTTGTTATGGCTAAGGCCGACGGTTTCAGTGACGTCGTTGAACTGCCACTCGCCTTCGTTTCGAAGGAGCATGTTTCGTCCGCCGTTTTGGGCGTCGTGGTAGGGGAGCGGTTCACCGAGTGTGCCGGATCGAACTCGGTCGGCGGATGGGTTGTAGCCGCAGGCGTAGATGTCGAGGTCACCGTCGAGATCGAAATCGGCGGCAGTGATTGAAAAGGTTTGTGCATGAGTGGAGGTGCCGAAGCTGAGTTCGAAGCGGCCGGAACCGTCGTTTTCCATGAGGAGCAGCTTGAAGTCCTGCGAGACAACCAGATCGCGATCACCATCGTTATCAAGATCGACGATCAGTACACTGGCACAGTAGTCGAGCCAGTCGGTGCCGCTTTGGGAGGTGTGATCGGTAAGGGTTCCATCGGGGTTTTGGATGAAAAGGCGGTTGGGCAGTCCTCCCTGCTGGCAGAGGTATAGATCATCCAGCCCGTCACCGTTCACGTCGCCTAACGCAAGTCCGTGATTGGCAACAACATCAAGCCCCAGATTGACGGGAATGCGTGAGCGCCAGTAGTCGGTGGAACGGAGCAACTGTTCCCGGTAAGCCTGATTGTGCCCAAGGAGATCGGCGGTGCAGTCTTTCAGGAGAGGGGATTTATTTTTGGCAAGTCGAGTGGACTCCTCGTAGGAAAGGAGAGCGATCCTCTTGATATGCGGTGTTTCGATGTCTCGTGTCCAATGGCAAAGCCACTCGGTGTTGATTTGTTTTCGTCCCTCGGTGGATTGGCCGGTGGCGTTAAACAGGACATGACTTGTAAAATCATTCCCGGCCGTATCCACCCTGTAGAGTTTAACTTCGGTTTGAAGAATGTTGGTCGATTGAATGGTGGACAGGAGAGACTGGAAGGCAATGACCGGGTCATCCTGAAAGGGTGCGGACTCAGGGCCGCCGCGTTGGATATGAAATTCGGCGTCGCGGTAGAACTCTGATAATTTGGCAGGCTTAAGTTGCAGATTCAAGACGGTGTCCTGAATAAAGAATTTGGCGATGGAATCGTTGGATAGTCTTGAGGGAACGGACAGTTTTTTGGCTAGCAGTTTGAGTTGTTTGGTCGCGGCAGCACTGAATGCTTCACTGTCCCAGCCGTCCTCAATCGGATCAATGCGCTTGTAGGCATCCGTGAGAGGCGCGATGAAGGTGGTTTGTTCGAGTCCTGGCGCGGTTTGAATGCCCTGAACGACGGGGGTTGATTTGGGTGATGGCGGAAGGGGGTTGGGCTCTTCCGGAGTCGAAGTTCGGGAGCAACCGATCCACGAAAGGCAGAGAGCGATAGTGAAAATCCGGAACAATTTGAGGAGTTCAAGCCGGTGGTCACTGTTCTTCCGAGATGCCTTCACGCCGTGGAAATAATAGATGTCAAAATTCTGATTGTCGACTAGCAAGTACAATCAACCGGAGCCAGCC
>JABGZB010000155.1 GCA_018674955.1 Verrucomicrobiota bacterium
TAAACATCAACTCCGTGACCTTGAGCGCTGCCGAGGGGGAAATGACAATCGACGCAGTGGTTGGCGCACTCCAGGTTTCGCTGCTTTTTGCGCGGACGGTAATGGTGGATGTCTTGTCGATGGTGATCGGTATGCCGGATGAGTCCAGGGCGGAAGCAACAAAATTGAAGCTCAGATCCTTGTCGGACCTTGAGCCACGATGCACCTCGACGGCGAAGACATTTTTCCCTGCCTTGAACTTGGGAACATCAATGAAGTAGGGGAAAAAGATGCGGCTGTCCTTGGAGGGGTTTCGTTTAATTGCGTAAGTGGCATAACGAATCGTTCCTGCTTTCATGTTGCTTCGGAACAACTCCCGGCCGTTCAGGTAAACAGCGGCTCCATCATCTCGCAACAGCTTGATAAGCAGTGACTTGTCGATCGATTCGCCCATCTGGAACTCCTTCCGGAAATAGATGGTTGTGTGGAATTTCGAGCTGGGCTCTGAACCGCGATCAACTGCGGTGGCCTCGTCGCCGTCGCCGTAGCCAAGCTCGGCCTTGCCTCTTTTCCATTCGGTGTCATCGTACTCGATAGCGGTCCAATCGACCCTGTCGAGTTTGGTTCCTGTGTCGAGGTACTTCCACTCGGAGTTTATCGGGATGATCGGTTCAGTTTCCGCTTCGCCGAGCCGGATGGCTTTTGGGTTGATGTCGCCGTTTGGCATGCGTGGATCCGTGCCGTCAGTCGTATAATACACCTCGTCACTTTGCGCTCTTACGCCAAGCTGGAAACCGGGCAGGGCGGCACCCTCGGTGACGCTCAACAGGGGTGACGGGATGGAGTCAAACTGGGTATCCATCCATGTCAGGCGTCCGGAGATCCATGTCTTTAGCTGTTTGATTTCTGTCTGGAAACCGGTCTTTGAATTGACGAGGCGCCACTTGGTGAAGTTGCGCTTGGCCGACTCGTCCAGCAGTTCTTCCCATTCGTCGATAATTGAGAAGATATTTTTTTCGGTCATCACGCTGCCGCGCACTTCGCCCCAGCGCTGTGCGTACAGTTCCTTGAATGACTTGTTGCGCATGACACGCGACCACCAGCCATGGATGTAACTCCCGGACCAACCGACGGGGTTCGCAGCCCGCCCGTCATCGTCACAGCCCATCGTGCGGTCAAAATCCCAAACCGGGCCGTATTCGACGCGCTTGTTGCGGTCCTTAAAAAAATAAGTGCTCAGTCGGAGACCGTCTGGGTTTTTGGTGAACTCGTTGAGCATGTGATGGTCGATCCACGACAGTGGGTCGATGTAGTCTCGATACTTTGTCGTGTGACTTAAATTCTTGTACATCGTGTTAAGGTAGCCGCGTGCGTAGCCGCTTTGCTTCGCGGTGATGTCATCCTCCTTGGGCTCAAGCCACTTGATGCCCTGTCCGCCGGCACTGAACCCCGAATCCCCCGGGTCGGGTCGGTCGATTTTAAAGATGTATCCTCCGGTGATTTCAGGCTCGGAATTGTCATCCGGAGCGAGGCGGTTGATGTTCACCCGGTTTTTGTCCCGCTTGATTTTTTCCATAAACGAGTAAACGCCCACGTAATCGTTGTAACTCAGGGCTCCGCCGTTCGTATTAACGAACACCTCGCAAAACCGGGTGCGAACGGCATAACGACCGATCTGGTTGCTCAGTTCGTAAACCAACGCATTGCGGATGAGCGCACGGTCGAAATTATACGGGGCGTATAGAATCCAGTCCGATTCTTCCGGCATTCCCAAAGGGGAGATATCCCTGTCATCTCCAAAGTCGTCACGAGCTTCGACGGCGAACGCTTTCTTGGCGCGATTCAGCGAGCTGGAACCCCGTATTCTTATCCCAACGCGGGTGTCAAGGGTCGGGCCGTTCATCAATTTGGTTCGGCCATCTTCTCCGGGTTCGTAAATGGACATGTGAGCATTCTTATATGGGTCGGACGGGATGGTTCCACCCTTAAAATTTTCAATCACGACGACCGGCAAGTTTGACGAAAACTTCCGCACGTTCGACGCGAGTTGCAGATACTCCCGAGTAACCGGTGCCCCGCCGTAGCCATCGGCGGTGAAACACCGTGCGCAAACGAGGGTGGAGTTTGTAATCCTGATGGCGCTGGTGTATTTTTTTGAGGATGACGTGGGCACTGATCCGTCGGTGGTGTAGCGGACAATCTCCCCCTCAACAGAAGGCTTGATGGTGATTGAAATGGAAGAGGGAAAACTACCGCTTTGCTTTGAAAAAACCGGATCACCCGGTTGGGGCGGGGATTGGCTCGTGTTAGGCCTCCCCGGCGTCGGAGTGGACAGGAACACCTGCTTGGTCGAGTCGAGCGCAGTGATTCGTCCGGCGAGTAGAGTGGGCATGACAAAGAACTGATTGCGCTCTGTGCGATGGTTTAAAGCGTGTACAGCCAGCACATTGTTCTCGCCGGGTTTCAAAAGGCGGATATAGTTCGTCAAGTCAAAATCGAAAAAGGAAAGATCCCGGTTGTCGTTGGTTGCATAGGAGTTGTACTTCGGCCTTTCGATGGAATTAAAAGTGGCGACTTTTTCACCGTTTAGGTAGGCAATAAAGCCGTCATCAAATTGAATTCTGAGAATTAGGTAATCCAGTGTGTTCTGGTTTTTTATTGAGAATTTCTTGCGAAGCCAAATGGCCCGCTTCGTGGTGCTAATCCTAGTCTTGATCAAGCTTCGAGCGATTCCGGATCCGGATTTTTCAAAACCAAAACCAGAACGTCCACTACTCCAGTTACTGGTTAACTTGAAGTTTGTCTCAGTCCACTTTTCCTTTGCGTTGATGCTCGCTGGCGTCAGGTAACTAAAAGTTGAGTGTACGGGGATGACTTCAGTCGGGGCCTCCATCATTGGAACCCCGTACGATTGGTTGTCGTTTAAGGCCGGAAAACCGGGAGTGTACTTGTCCGCAAAATTGCCATCCGGCTTGGCCAAGCCGAGGAATTCGCCAGCCCGAGATAACCTGAAACTGGTGTGCAAGGGCCGGCGGGGGTCGGCGATGTTGTTTCCGGACGCATGCACCAGCAGGAATTCGCCGGGGGGGATGCTCACATCGGGGAATGTCCATTTCAGCGGACTCTCCAGTTCGTCACTCAGGCCCCATCCCAACAGGTTTGCCGGTTCGCTGCCGGGATTGTGCAGTTCGATCCAGTCTGAGTCCTCGCCGAAGTTGTCTTTCAGCGACTTGTCGTTGGCGGCAACAATCTCGCTGATGAACGGGTCGGTTGCCTCGCTGGTGATAGTTAGGGCAAGCCACAAAAAACCGGTCAGTATCGTGATGGGTAATTTTAGTCGCATATCGAACTCAAAGTCGTGCCATCCCCTCCAAGGGCGCGTGGAAATCTACCCTGCTTAGCCAAGCGGCAAAAGCTGAATATCATTCGGCCCGATCACCCGGATTCAAGTCTTTCAGCGCAGATTCGCGCTCAAGCAATGCCGGGTGATCGTAATGAAAGCCGCTGTACCACGGGTGAGGGGTGAGATTGCTCAGGTTTTCTCGATTGAGTTTTCGGAGCGCTGTGATCATGGGCTCACTGGAGTTCACCGCGTCTGCCGCGAAGGCGTCCGCCTCGTATTCGAACTTACGGGACCAAAGGCTCGACAGCGGTGATAGCCAAAACGTCACCGTCCCAGCGAGAAGGCCAAACAGCAAAAACGCCGGTGCGATTCCGGCTTCGTTACTAAAACCAAACGCACCAGTGAACCA
>JABGZB010000156.1 GCA_018674955.1 Verrucomicrobiota bacterium
AAGGAACTCGGCGCGCTGCGCCCCGGCATGTGGGTGGACGTGGAGCTGGTGCTCGAGACCAAGCAGGACGCCGTGTTGATCCCGAAAAAATCGATCGTATACGACAACGACCAGACGTTCGCCTACAAGATGCACACGAGCACCAACGGCGTGAAGAGCGTGAAACGCCAGTTGGTCCTGCCTCAAAATGCCGACAAGGTGCACATCGAGCCGATCGAGGGGTTTGCCGTCGGCGAAAAAGTCGTCATCGCCGGGCAGTCCGGCCTGAAGGAGAATTCCAAAATCCGCGAAGTCGGCGACCCCGACCCGGACGCAAAGAAATCCATCGACACCGTGGCGGCCAACACCAACGTCCCGGCTGCCAGCAAGAGCGGGATGTAATCTCTCGCCTTACGCAACGGCATGGAGTCCCCGCATCGCAACCCGAACTTTACCACCGACCGGCCGGTCGCGGTGTTGATGGTATTTTTGGCCGCAGTGGTCTTTGGCTACTTCTCGCTTGGCCAACTGCCGATCACGCTCATGCCGGAGATGAGCTACCCCACTCTCACCGTCCGCACCGAGTACCCCGGCGCCGCGCCGGAGGAGGTCGAGAACGACATCAGCCGCCCGATCGAGGAAGCGCTTGGCGTCGTCAGCGGACTCAACGAGATCAGCAGCATCAGCCGGGCCGGCGTCAGCGACGTGATTCTGGAGTTCGTCTGGGGCACGTCGATGATTGACGCCATCCAGAATACACTCGAAAAACTCGACCTCGTTTATCTGCCACGTGAGGCTGAAAAACCGCTGCTCCTACACTACGACCCTTCGCTTGACCCGGTGATGGAGCTGAGCTTGTCCGGCTCCAGCAGCAGCATCAAATACCGGGGTGACGAGGGCTTGCGGCGGCTGCGGCGCATTGCCGAGTTGCAGGTCAAGCGACTCATCGAACCGATCAAGGGCGTTGCAGCGGCTCGGGTTCGTGGGGGGCTCGAGGAGGAAATTCACGTGTTGATCGACGAGGCCAAGCTGCAGCGGGTGAACCTCTCTATTGGCCAGGTACTCAGCCGGTTGCGCGCAGAGAACATCAACGCCGCCGGTGGCCGTATCCGCGAGGGCGGTGCGGAATACATGATCCGCACCATCAACGAGTACCAGACCCTCGAGGAGATCGCTGACACGATTGTGTTCCGTCGTGAGGGCCGAGAGATTCGAGTGAAAGACCTTGGCGAAGTGATTCATGGGCAGCGCGACCGCGAGATGCTCACCCACACCGATGGCATGGAGAGTGTGCAGATCGATATTTACAAGGAAGCCGACGCCAACATGGTCGCCGTGGCCAAGCGTGTCATCGCACTCATAGGAGAGGTGCCCACCTCCGGCAAAAAAAAGGATGATAAAACGAAAAGCCCGCGCGAGTTGCAGCGCGAAAAGATGAAAAAACTTTTTCGAGGCCCAACGCTGGCCGGCAAGTTATTCAACGAGGAGCAAGCCAAACTACACGTGGTCGCCGACCGCTCGGTCTTCATCGACAACAGTATCAAAGAGGTGATCAACACCGCAATCGTGGGGGGTATTCTTGCCGTGATCGTGTTGCTGCTGTTTTTGCGGGACATCCGCACGACAGCAATCATCGCGATGAGTATCCCGATCTCGATCTTTGTGACGTTCGCGCCGCTGAATCTCCTCAACGTGTCACTCAACATCATGTCGCTCGGCGGCTTGGCGATGGGAATCGGCATGTTGGTGGACTCATCGATCGTGGTGCTCGAATCCATCTACCGCTGCCGCGAGGAAGGTGACTCAACCCGTAGCGCCGCCATCCGGGGGACAACGGAGGTGCGTGGTGCGGTGATCGCATCGACACTGACGTCGATCTGCGTGTTTTTCCCAATGGTATTTGTCGAGGGCCTCGCCGGGCAGGTATTCAGCGACCTTGGTCTGACGGTGGTCACCTCGCTCATCGCCGCACTGATCGTGGCGGTGTTGTTCATCCCGATGCTCGCGAGTCGCGTCGGCTTCAAACTGCAGACGGGTGCCGGCATGGTATCGCACGCACTTGGCTCGCTTGAGGGGGGCATCAGCCTCTCTACGCTCTGGCTTCGCATCCTGCTTCCGATGGCCGTGCTGTTCATCCTAATGATGGGCACGGTTCTCGGCTATACCTACCTGATGATAGAGGATTTCGATGATCTCCCCTTTGATGAAGAAAACATCTACAATGCGGTGAAAGGCCCCGTGTTTACTGTATGGGTAACCGTTTGTGCTTGGCCATTCCTAATCGCCTTGACCAAGCGGATGCATGATCACAATTTTTCCCTCTTCTCAACTCGAAATCTACCATCATACCTAAAATTTATAGATTTTCTTCCAAATGTTCTTAGAGGACCCCTTCTAATGCTTGTGATTTTTATACCTTTGTTTGCAGCTATCTTCTTACCTGGAAACTCTGGGGAAAATCGTTTTGGGAGATGCCGCCCCGAAGATCAGCGCTTGGCCAAGCTTTGGGGTTCGTTTCGCACCTTCGACGAAAGCCGCAAACGCAGCGGACAAACGTTCCTGTTCACGGCACCCTACTTTGCGCTGCGCCTGGCCATCTCATTCCTGCTGGAGGTGATTGGGCTGTCGTTGGTTTGGTCGATTCGCACGATCACCTTCATCCTGCTCGGCATCTACCGCGCGATCCTCCGATCGGGCCGCTGGCTTGGGGCGCTGTTTTCAAGGCTGATCCCCTCGAAAACCGATGAGGCGGAGATGGACATTAACCGCGGGTTTTATCCGAGGCTCATCCGCCGGGCCTTGGCCAACCCCGCCGCGATGCTCGCGTTGATCGTCGGCTGCTTCGGGCTGACGTGGTGGGTTGGAAAG
>JABGZB010000157.1 GCA_018674955.1 Verrucomicrobiota bacterium
CAGTGAGCACCTGGCCAAGCGTGCTGCGAAAGCTCTCGATTTTTCCGAATCAGCAAATCAGATTTACGCAGCTATTTTACACCGCAAACCAAGCGCCGCCGAAACCGGGCGTGCAATCGACTTTGCCGAACACGCTCTTAACCGAGCCGGTGACGATGCCCCGAAGGCCAAAGCGCAAGCTTGGAAGAGTTTTGCTCAAGTGCTGTTTTCATCAAATGAGTTCATGTTTTTGGACTGATCTGGTTTTTTTCACTTTTTTTAGGGAATTCAACATTAGCCAATAGATTCAGGGCTAAAACCAACTTCTTCCATTACCCACACTAACCGGGAATTACCCGCTATTTGCCGCTTTAACAGCCCAAAAGTGGCAGCAAGTGGCAGCAGAGCTTGACTGTTTTCGGGATAGGGAGCACATCGTTTTCGGCGGCCCGTGGTGGGTCAATGTTGTGGGTTGTCAGATTGAAAACCCACCGTATATTGAAGGGAACGACTAACGATGAAAGTTAAGCAAATTAAACAACGGGGCGAGCAGGTTTGGCTCGTCGATGGGAGGATCAACAGCAAGCGCAAGCGGATGTTCTTCGAGAGCGAAGCCAAGGCCAAGCGATGGCTGAAGGCCGAGCAGAAAGATGTCACCGAACAACAGTGGTGGCTGAACCTGACCAACGGGGATCGGGCCGACATGATGAACGCCTTTGAGTCGTCACGCAGGGAGGGCTTTTCCCTGATGGATGCCGTTCAGGGTCACGCCGTGTTTGGCCGTGGCAAAACCCACTTGAGGAAAATGACCCTGGCCGAGGCGGTTGGCCACGACGGCGTTGACCGACGACGGAAGGACAGGGAGAACCAACCCGATCCATCTGGGTTCTTGGGGGACAAGTCGGTGGTCGGGATGAGCAAGCACAGTCTTTCCACCTTGAAGACGCAGTTGACCAATTTCAGGGATTATTGCAGAGGGAACACGCAGTGCCTTGCCATCAGCCCCGAGTTGATCATGAGTTGGGCGACCGACGGTGGCGTTCATGAGAAAAATTGGGAACTGAACACTCGCGACACCTATGTCAAGTCCGTCAAGAATCTGTTCAACTGGTTGATCAGGAAAGACGTCGTGAAGGAGAACCCTGTCCTCAAGATGGAAAAGATCATTGTTGACCCGTTTGATCCCTATGTTCTCGATGTTGAGGAATGCCGCAAGATTTTGAAGCTGTGCCACGAAAAACACTTTGATGTTCTTCCCCTGCTCGACCTGAACCTTTTTTGCGGCATCCGGCCCAGCGAAACTAGAAGGCTCCAGACCGGAAAGAATCGACGCGACAATGACTTCGACTGGGTGGACAAGGAGGTCAGGTTCAAGGGCAGAAAGACCAAGACGAAGATGCCTCGTGTCGTTTCAATGAGTGACAACTGCATCGCTTGGCTCAATTGCCACGCCGACCTTGAACTGCCAATCACAAATGCCAACCACAAGTGGAACGCCTTTTTACAGGATGCAAAAAAGGAACTCGGATATGACCTTTGGCCGCATGATTGCATCCGACACAGCTTTTGCAGCTACCTGCTGCGCAAGCACGAAGACCTTGGCAAGGTTGCCTTGCAGGCGGGCCACAGCGAGAGCGTCTCGATGAAGCATTACCTCAAGCTGGTCAGCAAAGCCGATGCGGAGAAATTCTGGAATATTTACCCCGAGGACGTCGGGACTCAATTCCAAGCGGTGGCGGCATAAACCCAAAGGTGCGGTCAAGCAAAAGACTGGCGCACGAATGTGGTTGCCGAGTTCATCACTTACCTATGTTTACCCATTCCAACCCATACTAATATCAAATTTTTACCCAGTGTAAACTCACCTCAAATTCGCCTCCAGAAGCGATTATAATAATCACACGCAGAGGTTTTCCTTCAGCGGATTCAATCATCGCTTCAAGAGGCGTTCTAGGGCCAGCAAAGGCCTGCTGCGAATGTGCTCGTCATCAACCTTCTCAGCACCGCCAAGGACGAGGGGCGATTTGTGCTGCGCATGGCGAAGCGCAACAAACGAACCGGTGCAATCGATCTCGATGACAACCGCACCTCCCTCGTCCACCTCAAGCACGCTGAAGACAGCATTCTGTGGGAGCAAACGCCTGCGCCGATGGTCGTGGTTACTGAACCGAAGCCCAAGGCGAAACGCAAGCAGGCCGCACCCAAGCCCAAGCTGACCAAGAAGCAGGTCGCTCAGACGCGCAGTAAGGCGTCAACCAAGCAGATCGAGAACTTGGATGGGTTGATTGCCAAGATCATCGAGCCGATGACCAAGAGCGAAATCTACAAACTGGCCGAGGAGGGTGGTCACGGTTCAGCGTATTTGCTCAGGAAACATTGGAAAACGGTCGAGGAACGTCTCGTGAAAAACAAAAAACAATACCAACAACTTTGAAATCAATGACCTTTCCAGCCACTACCCGCGCCGTGTGTGAAAATCAAAATCAAACCCCCTATATCCCCCCTAAAGGGGGATATATAGGGGAAGGTGAACTTTTGATTTTTATTTCTCACGCAGCGTGCGCAACCCCTAACCCCTTACGAAAATGACTGACCCAGAAATCAGAGACGAAGCAATCAAGGAGTTCATGGATTTCGCAGTGACGAAGTTCAACAACGGAATCCGAGAGCACAACCCATGTGGCACGAAGGGGCTTTGGCGAATGACGCCTCTGCAACTGTGCCGTGCGATGAAAGAAGAGGCTGCGGATCAGTGGTTTTACGCGAACGCGATAGAACAGAAACTTTTGGCAGAACAACCCAGCAACAATGCTGGACGCTGCCTTCCCCGGTGAAGTTTTGGGTAACGACTTACGACGCTGGGGAGAATTTAACATGCAGAACCGTCAACTCGTTGGGGGATTTGCATGGAAAGGAGCGCACGGTTCCTCCCGTAGGGGGTCGCCTTCGCGGGTAGGGAGGCTGCTGCGTTTTTTTAGAAACAGCGAAAACAACGGAGTTACAGAGGTTTTAGAATGAAAAGGATAAGTGGAATAGAGGCGCATTGCGCTTTCGACAAGGAGGTCGATGTTGTGGATTTGGTTCCGCACCCGAGGAACCCGAACAAGCACGACGACAAGCAGATCGCGTTGCTGGCCAAGATCATTGGCAACCAAGGCTGGCGTAATCCCATCGTCGTCTCCGAGCGGTCGGGGTTCATCGTGGCTGGGCACGGTAGGCTGGGTGCGGCCAAGGTGCTGAACGTCGAGAAGGTTCCGGTGGACTTGCAGGCGTTCACGAACGAGGCCGAAGAGTACGCGCACCTCATTGCGGACAACCGGATCGCGGAACTGGCCGAGGCAAGCAAGGACGAGTTGGCCGGGTTGATCAAGGAGCTCGAGGGCAAGATCGACCTCGACCTGACCGGCTTCGATGCGCCGAGTCTCGCGGAGTTGTTTGGCGAGGAGGAAGGCAGCTGGTCGAGGTTACTTAAACTGGTCCGTTTAAAGAGTTAGTCTGGGCGCCTAGAAAGGGTTCAGAAAATGAAAGTAAAACGATACACAATAGAAAGCAAAATACGCATCTTACGGGAAGCGCAGAGTAGAGATAAGACGATACAAAACGTATGCCGTGAGAGGCAAATCAGCGAGCAGAGCTTTCACCGGTGGAAGCGAGAGGTGGGGATGCTTGAGGTCAATCAGGCCAATCAACTCAAGGAGCTCCAACGGTAGAACACCCAGCTCAAGCGGATGCTGGCCGACGAGATGCTGGGCAAAGAACTGTTAAAGGAGGTTCTTGAAAAAAAG
>JABGZB010000158.1 GCA_018674955.1 Verrucomicrobiota bacterium
GGATGAATTTCCCGAGGACGGGCAGGCTGTACATGAGGATTGTCCCACAAGTGGCCGCTGTCAGAATGGCGACGGCCTGAAAAGTGATGACCCGGCGATACCGGTGCACATCGGTTGCCAAAAGCAGCAGCAGCCCCCCGTACAAGGCGCACATCGCGGACATGCCACGCACGAGGTACTCGACGATGGGTTCGCCGGGAAGTTCGCCAAGGCCAATGGCGGTGTAACCGGACTGCGCCCACGCGATTGGCATCAGCATCGGGGCAATCGCCAACGCGCAGATAACGCCTGCGGTGCGCAAAATCCACACCAACAGTTTTTCGGCAGTTTCCGGTTTCATTTCATCGCTTAGTTAAGTGAGAGTCTAACAACGTTTGGACAGCCGTGCAAAGGGCATTGACCCGCGCCGCCATTGGTAAATCGGACGGCGACTCGAGCGTGTACGAAAGGCGGGTTTTTTTCAGCACGATGTAAAATGCCTCGGGCCAAAGCGACCGCGCTTCAGGGGAGACGATCGGTTTGAGGATGCCGCCGCTGGCCGGTCGGTCGTCGATGCGCTCGGAACAGTCAATTGGGCAGGCCGTGCCAACGGCGTCGATAACTTCCTCCGACACGGCGGGCAAGTTGTCGGGGTTCAGTTCGTAAAGGTAGAAGCCTCTGGCTTCCCAGTCCTCGTGCAGACAGATGCCAAAATCAAATGTGGGTAGAGTGTCGATCCATTCGGTGTGCGCCTGCACTTCGCTTGTCTTGATGTAGCGATAGTCGCGGTTGAGATCGATGCCGGCTTGGTTTTCGCGGGTATTGCCAGGGAAGCCGGTCGGGTTGAGGCAGGGACAAGCGAACAGGCTTACGCCGCTTGGCCAGGTGTTGGCCTCGATCAACCTGAGCATGGCTAGTGGCCCGGCAGGTTCGTCGCCGTGGATCCCGGTGGAAATGTAAACGGCTAGTCGCGGCTCCGTGGCCAGGCGCTGCAAACCGTACAGCGGCAGATCGCAGGTGTTTGGGAAATTGCCGATCGACCAACCGTGCGCTTGGGCAGCGGCGAGAGTGCGCTGCAGCACGTCATCGATGTCGATGGTATCGCCGCCGTATCCGCCAATGTTCCTTCCGAGCGGTACAGCCATTTGTCGGATGATCTAGGCAGTCGCAGCAGTCTCGGCGGGTTGGTCGTCACAACCACAACGGCTACCACAGCCTCCATCGGCGGAAACTTGGTCGGCAAAATCGTTGTCCCAGTCCGGATCGAGCCCGAGGTCGCGCAGCATTTGCAAATCCTTCTCGACCGGCTGGTTAAGCGTGGTGAGATAGTTGCCGACCATCAGCGCACTCGCGCCGGCGGTGAACACCATGCTCTGCATGTCGCGCAGGTTCACCGTGCGGCCGCCGGCGATCATGATTTCTTTGCGCGGCAGGATGAATCGGAACACGGCGATCGTTTTGAGAATCTCCATCGGCGGCAGCGGCTCCTGATTTTCGAGCGGCGTGCCTTCGATCGGGTTGAGGATGTTTATCGGGACGACGTTGGCGTCGATCTCGCGCAGTTGCATCGCCAAGTCCACCCGGTCCTCGCGTTCCTCGCCCATGCCGATGATGCCGCCGGAACAAATCTTGATGTCGGCATTTTTCAAAAACTGAATCGTCTTGAGCCGGTCCTCGAACGTATGTGTCGTACAGTGCTCGGGGAAGAAACGGCGCGAGCTCTCGAGGTTGTGGCCGTAACAGGAGAGGCCGGCGTCTTTCAATCGGTCGGCAACGGCTTGGCTGTCGATCAGGCCCAGCGAGGCGTCCGGGCGCGACTTGCCGTTCTCTTTCATTTCGCGAATACGGTCGCAGACCTCGTCGAGCATCGGGCCTTCCTTGAGTCCGCGCCAAGCGGCGACTAGTCCGACGGCGGTGACGTCGTTCGCCTTGGCTTCGGACATCGCCTCGGCAACCGGCTCGGGATCGACGAATCCGTAGCGCGGCGACTCGGTCTGGTACGCTGCGGACTGTGAGCAGAAGGAGCAATTCTCCGAACAGGCACCGGCCTTGGCGTTGACGATTGAGCAGAGATGAATCTTGTTACCTTTGAACTGTTCGCGGATGCGGTTGCCCCACGCGAGCAGATCCATAATATCGGCGTTGCTCTCGATGCGGACCAACTCGATCGATTCGTCGCGGGAGATTTGTCCGCCGTTGAGAACCCGTTGGCCCAGCTCGGCAATGCGTTCCCGAACCGGCATCTCTATTGTTGAGTCAGCCAAAGTCATGCTCATGCGAGCGGCAATCTAACTAAAACCACCCGATTGGCCAAGCGCGACGGTGTTTCAAGTTTTCAGTTTCAAGCCAACCGGCGGTGACTTACAACAGGCGTGGCATGGAGACGGAACTTTTTGGAGGGACGAGGGAGGCGGACTTGGCAGGGTTGCTGAAGCGTTTCTTTGGCTACGAGTCGTTTCGGCCGCTGCAGGAGGATGTGATGCGCGATGCGCTCGCCGGGCAAGACACGTTTGTGCTGATGCCGACCGGCGGAGGCAAGTCGCTCTGCTATCAATTGCCGGCGTTGGCCAAGGGCGGATTGACCGTCGTCATTTCGCCTCTGATTGCGTTGATGAAGGATCAAGTCGATGCGCTGCACGAGGCGGGAGTCGCGGGGACATTTTTGAATTCCACGCTCAATGCCGACGAGGCTCGCCGCCGCTTGGCCGGTCTTTACAACGGCGAGTACCGGTTGCTGTACGTCGCACCGGAACGGTTGGTTTTGCCGGAGATGCTCGAGCGCTTGGCCGAGTGGCAGCCGTGGCTGATCGCGATTGACGAGGCGCACTGCATCAGCGAATGGGGCCACGACTTTCGTCCCGAGTACCGGCAGATTGCCGAGTTGCGAGGGCGCTTTCCCGAGACGCCGTTCATGGCGCTGACTGCCACGGCGACCGAGCGAGTTCGGGCGGACATCGTGTCGCAGTTGACGCTGCGCGACCCCAAGCGTTACGTCGCCAGTTTCAACCGGGCCAACCTCACGTACCGGGTCATCCCGCGCAATCAGCCGCTGCGGCAGGTGCTGGACGTGGCCAAGCGGCACGACGGCGAGAGTGGCATTGTTTATTGTGGCTCTCGCGCCAGCACCGAGCGCTTGGCCAAGCGCCTGTGTGAGCAGGGGATACGGTCTGTGCCGTACCACGCCGGGTTGGACGCCGGTACGCGCGCGAAAAATCAGGAGGCGTTTATTCGCGACGAGATGCAGATCGTGTGCGCGACGATCGCGTTCGGCATGGGCATCGACAAGCCGGACGTGCGCTTTGTGATCCATCACGATCTGCCGAAGAATATCGAAGGCTATTATCAGGAAACGGGCCGGGCCGGGCGCGACGGCCTGCCGGCGGATTGCGTGCTGTTGTTCAACCCGTCGGACGTCGTTAAGCAAGGCCGGTTCATCGATGAAAAAACGGATGAACACGAACGCACCATTGCGCGGCAATTGCTGCAGCAAATGGTTCACTTCGCCGAGACGAGCGACTGCCGCCGCCGCTCGCTGCTGGACTATTTCAGCGAGGCGTTCACGGACAAAAACTGCGGCGCATGCGACAATTGCCTCGAGCCGAAAGAGACATTCGACGGCACCGAGGCGGCGCAAAAGTTCCTCGCCTGTCTGTACCGGATTCGCGAGAGATCCGGTTTTTGCTTTGGGATGAATCACGTCGCGGGAGTCCTCACCGGCGCGGATACAGATGCCATCCGCAAGAGGGGGCACGACCAGATTTCCACCTATGGCATCGGCGGTGAATTTGGTCGGGACGAGTGGAAGGCGATCGGCCGCGAGTTGGTGCGCTTGGGCTACGCGCAACAGACGCCCGGCGGGATGAGCGTGGTCGAGTTGACGCAGGACGGCCGTGACTGGATGCGCAGTAAACAGCCTCTGGAGTTGACTCGCCCCGTCGTGCCCAAGTCGAAGAGCAGTGAACGTCGGCCGCGCAGTGAGCGGGCAGGGGAGATCAAATGTGACGAGATGCTGTTCGAGCGACTGCGCGAGTTTCGCCTCGAGTTGGCCGCCAAGCGAGGCGTACCGGCGTATGTGGTTTTCGGCGATGTCGCCCTGCGCGAAATGGCGAGGGACTGCCCGGCGACGATGGAGGCATTCGGCCTTATCAGCGGTGTCGGCGATAAAAAGAAAGCCGAATACGGCAAGCTCTTCATCAGCGAAATCGCCGCCTACCTTGAAGAGAAAGGGTAGGTGATATTCTTCATAAACGCAGAGCACGCGGAGACGTGGAGGGCTGCAGAGGAAGGGAGCTGCGTTCGCCGCTTGGCAACAGGATTGTGCGCTGTATGGAACAACAACACTGCTGCGTTCAGGTGGTGGAGTGGTTTGGCTTATTTGTCACCTGAGCTTTTGTCTTAACTGATTGAGCCGCTGCGCCACGCAAAAGAAAATTCTTATCCGTAGTCACAGGATCTTACCCAGAACATTCCCCGCCTCGACCACTCCACCCATGCTGATCGGGCGGTTGTCGCCCATCACGAAAAACTCCCCTTCAGCCAGCACAAGTGGCCGGAGCCTCGCGCCAATGCGGCCGTGGCCGTAATTCTCGTACACATTTCCGTTAACGGTCATTTGGCCGCGGCGGATACCGATGCGGTCACCGGGCAGCCCGATGATGCGCTTGAGGTAGAAAGGGCTTTCGCCCTCGTTGCCCAGCACCACGACATCCCCGCGCTGAGGTGCCAGGCGGGTGTACTCGAGCGTGTGCATCCATAGAGTCTGCCCGTTTTCGTAGGTGGGATGCATGCTCTTTCCATCCACGAGGATGCGTCTGTACCGGGGTTTTCCGTCCGGGAAGAAATACAGCTTGCCAATCGAGCTCACCGTCAGCAACACAAGGAGCCGAAACAGAGTCCAGCGCACATTTCTGCCGATCAACA
The DNA here is from genome assembly GCA_018674955.1 of Verrucomicrobiota bacterium. GTDB lineage: Bacteria > Verrucomicrobiota > Verrucomicrobiia > Limisphaerales > UBA1096 > UBA1096. The sequence continues at coordinate 4,900 of JABGZB010000158.1, forward strand.
AGCGACGCCAAAGAGGCAAGGGACGTCTTGCCCCCAACCCGGCAGCAGTCGTCTCGACAGGTGACTCATGAACCACGTCGGCAGTTTTCCTGCAGCGCACAGGCTTGTCGACCGAATACTCACAAATCTCCTTTTGGCAGATTTTGAAAGAGCAGAAATCCATACATACCCGAAGCCCTTGCTCAAATGGCTGCCACCCTCTCACTCCCTTTTGCCTGAAAAATGGGAAATAAAAAAAGTTGTAACTCTATGTTGTGACCCGACTGTGTGAAATGGGATTAAACCTGATCCAATAAGATGAACTAGCTCTGTGAAGAAAAACCCTAAGACAATCAGCGCATCTTTACCTTGTGGCGACGATAGGAAGACTTCTGGCGAGTTCTTTTCCAGGTCGGTTTTGTGCGGATACCTATGGCTGAAACCGCGGGAACACAACTTTAGCCATATTGAGCAGCTTAATGCACGGAATAGAGTAAAAATCGAAATTAACATTTTAACTCATATATCCTTGTTTAAAAGATAGCTAAAATATTGAATATAAGCAGTTTAAGTTTTAAAAAATAAATTTGACAAATCAGCTCTAATTTGAGATTTTTTGGGTTTAAGTCATTCAGATTTAAGGGGTTCTGAATGTCGACTGTCACATTTTAGAATTTAAAGTATGAACAAACAAAGAAACAACACCAAAATCAGTTCAAATATGTGGCGCGGAATTAGCCTCACTAAGCTAGTTAGATTCATTAGCTAGTATTGATATTACCGGCGCGTATCGACAGGTTTTGATCAGATTTGTGCAGAAATTATACTAACCAGATTTATTATCATGAATACAAGCAAGCCATTCCCTTACAAGAAACAGATAGTTATTCGCCGATTCCAAATCAAGACCGTCTAGGCCAACAACGCTATCGTTAAAGCCAGTTGAACATGTATATATCCAATTTTTTTAATAAATAATTAAGCAAATATCTAAAATAAGTGAAATCAACAACTTCGAAACTGAGATTTTTTTGTGCATTTTATATGCGCGCAATGTTTGCCTTATTGACTGCTATTTTTGTTCTGGCCATTGGTGGCCGAGCAGACGGGCCTGATCATGATGTTTATAATTATACTTATACAGGTGCGGTACAAACCTTTACGGTACCAGCTGGTATAACAAGTATCAGTGTTGATGCTTATGGCGCATCTGGAACAACGATTGATCCATCTCAAGGTAATTATGATAGTCAATTAGGAAAAGGTGGTAGAGTCCTAGCAAATTTAACGGTAACTCCAGGTGATACGCTAAATATTTATGTTGGTGAGGCACCTCACGACGAAGAGTGGAGCAGTGGGGCCGGTGGTTGGAATGGTGGCGGGGGCGGGATGCTTGATCGCGGGGGAACATTTCCTGGTGGTGGCGCTACAGACATTAGGATTGGTGGTACTGGATTAAATAATAGAGTAATTGTAGCTGGTGGTGGTGGTGGAAAGAGGAATGGAAGTACTTATGGTGGCGGCCATGGCGGTGGTCTTGTTGGCCAAAACGGCGGTGGGGGTAATAATTCATATTCGGGCCCGAGATATGGTGCAGGTGGTTCCCAATCTTCAGGTGGAGCAGGAGGATATTCTTATGTTGGCTCGACCTATTACATTAGAGCTTCTTCTATTGGTACTTTAGGTAATGGCGGAAATGGTGATACTGATTCTGGTGGTGGTGGCGGCGGTTACTATGGCGGTGGCGGCGGTGCAGACGGTGGTGGCGGTGGTGGAAGCAGTTATACTGATCCAACACTAAGTTCTTCTGTTGTTCATACTCAAGGAGTACAAATTGGTTCGGGTCAATTAACAATTACAGTAACTCAGGGCGATGGCCCCGATGCCATA
>JABGZB010000159.1 GCA_018674955.1 Verrucomicrobiota bacterium
AAATATCCTCATAAGAGTAGTCGTTGCCGATGGCGGTCATCCAGCTCACGTTGTCGTTCAGCGACAAAACCTTGAACCGTTTGCCCAGCGCATCGGACGAGCCTTTGCCCAAGTCGGTGGCGAAGTGCGATGCGTTGGACGCACTGCCGCCGTTGCCAAACATGAAAATCTGCCTACCCTCGGCATGGGCTTCCTTGAATTTGAGGATGACCGACTCGACCTGCTCGACCGGGATGGAGTCGAGCGCGGCTTTTTCGGCTTCGATGTAGTTGACGATCCATTCGCGCATGGGCGGAACGTCGCAGAACCCACTAGACATTCAAAGCCAAAATCAGCGCGCCAACTGGCACAGCGTCCTCGCCGAGCTTTGCCAAACGCACACTTGGCCCCGGCTTGAGCACGTCCATGATCGCGCGCCCAAGCGCAGGCGCCACACCCAGGCGCAGTGGTTCGCCGATCTGCGACAGGCCACCACCGAGGATGATCGTCGCCGGGTTGATCAAATGCACGACATGCGACAAGCCAAGCGCGAGTTCGCCACAGGTCTCGTCGAAGATCGCCTTGGCCCCGGCGTCGCCGTCGGCCATCGCCTTGGCCAAGTGCTGTGCCTCCCCGCCCTCGCTATCGAGACGCTTGGCCAAGGGCGAGTCGCCGTTGGCGGAAGCGTACTCGCGGAGCCGCCGATCCACGGCCCAACCGGAGCAGCGCGACTCGAGCGTGTCGCCCGCTTGGTTCAGTCGCACGTGGCCGATCTCCGCCTCGGTCGGTAACGCGCCGTGATAAATCAAACCGTCGATCACCAGGCCGCCGCCGATGCCGCTGCCCAGCGTGACGTAAAACACCGGGCTTTGACCCTGCCCCGCCCCGGCGATCGCCTCACCCAGTGCGGCGGTGTTGCCGTCGTTTTCGATGGCCACAGGCGCGCCGATGACCTGTTCGCTGAGCCAGTCGCGGAGCGGGAAATCGTCCCAGCCGGCGACTTGGTGTGAGCAGCAGGCCCGGCCGGTTTCGCGATTGAACGGCCCGCCGAAGCCGACGCCAATCGCGGCGATTTTCTGCCGCCCGGCAATGTTGGCCAAGGCACCGGCGATTTGGCCGCGGATGCCCTCCGCGCCCTCCGCCGGGTCGGCGGTGAAGCGTTGCCGCCCGACGATCGACGCTTTGCCGTCGCCGGTGACCACTTGGATCTTCGTCCCGCCAATCTCGATGCCAACAAAAACAGACTCCATAATACAGAGGGCTTTATTGTTAAAAAGCCCGGTAGTTTCAAGTTTTCAGTTCGGGGAAGTAGTGTGCCGCCCCTCCGGGGCTTGCAGCTTGGACAAGCGGGCCGTTACTTGAAACTGAAAACTTGGAACTTTTTGGCATTGCCATTTCTCGCCGGATGGCTTCGACTGCGGCGGATGCACTCCATGCACATTTTTCGATCAATCGCTTTTGGACTGACGCTGGCGTTCTCGGCCAGCGCCGTCGCCCATCCAAACCAAGGCGCAGCAGATCAGGCCGCTGCGGCGGATATGGCGAACGCAGCCAATGCCTTCCTCGCGACGCTCAAGCCGGAACAGAAGGCCAAGGCGACGTTCAAGCTCGACGATGCCAACCGCACCCGCTGGCACTTTGTCCCGACCGAGATGCACCCGCGCCACGGGCTGTCGTTTCGAGAGATGACGCAGGCGCAGCAGCACATGGCTTATGCGCTGTTGGCCTCGGTGATGAGCGCTCGCGGCGTGCAGAAAACCGCACAGATCATGAGCCTCGAGCAGGTGCTGCACGATGCCAGCCCGAACGGCCGTTTTGCCCGCGACCCGAAGTGGTACTTCGTCAGTATCTTCGGCAAGCCAAGCGTGGAGGGTACTTGGAGCTGGCGGTTTGAGGGACACCACTTGTCGCTGAGCTTCACCGTGGTCGATGGGCACGTCGGCGGGTTGACGCCGGCCTTTTTCGGCACGAACCCGGGAACGATTCTCGACGGCCCGCGCAAGGGGTTTCAGGTGCTTGCCGCGGAGGAAAACACCGCCCGAGCACTGGCCAAGTCGCTGAGTGCCGAGCAGCGCAAAATCGCCATCATCGCCGCGAAAGCCCCATCGGACGTCATCACGAAGGCCGACCGCAAGGCGAGGCGACTCGAGCCGCTTGGCTTGGCCGCGGCAGAGATGAACAAAAAACAGGCCGACCATCTTCTGCAACTCATCGGGGAGTACCTCCACAACTACCGCCCCGACCTGGCCGACGAGGGGGTCAGGCATTTCGAGGGAGTGAGCCTCAGCAAGATTCACTTTGCGTGGGCCGGATCTCTCGAGCCACGGAAGGGGCACTACTACCGCATCCAGGCGCCGGACTTCCTGATCGAGTACGACAACACGCAGAACGACGCCAACCACGTCCACTGCGTTTCGCGCGACTTGAAGAATGACTTCGGCGACGACCTGCTGCGCCAACACTACGAGCAGCACCACAAAAAGTAGGTCGCTTTTTTCACAACAGCCTTTCGCAAGGCCGGCGGTGCGGGTAACGTGCCCCGGCCTTGGCCTTTCCCCGGGGGCTTGGCCAAGCGCAACACTGTTTTGAGCGACGCTGCAACCACAACCGCTAAAGAGGAAATCACCCGACCGGAGGTCGGCCAACGGATCACGGTGCGCATCGACGATGTGGCCTTCGGCGGCGAAGGTGTCGGGCGCGTGGATGGGTTTGTCGTGTTCGTGCCGCTGGTGATCGAGGGCGAGACGGTCGAGGCCGAGATCACCGAGGTGAAGAAAAGTTTCGCGCGCGCCGACCTCGTCAAAGTTGTCGAACCGGCGGAAAGCCGCGTCGAGCCGGAGTGCAGCTATTTTGGTGACTGCGGCGGCTGCCAGTACCAGCACATGGCGTACGAGGCGCAGTTGGCAATGAAGCAGAAACAGATCGCCGCGCTGTTCGAGCGTATCGGCGGATTTACCGGGGACAAGGTTGCGCCGGTCGTTGCTTGCCCGAAACCGTACAACTACCGGAACCGGATCCTCATTCGCAGCCAGTGGAACGGGAAGGCGAAGAAGCTGCTGGTCGGCTTCCGCAAACGCAACTCGCACTGGGTCGTCGAGATCGATGAATGCAAAATCGCCGAGCCGGCGTTGAACGCGCAGATCCCCGAGGTCCGCGACAACCCGCCGAACAAGGGTGGCGTGAAAGTGAACCTGCGCGTGGTGCCCGAAGACTGGGTGGTGCCGGATCATTCCTTTTTCCAAACAAACTATTTCATGCTGCCGCGTATGGTTGAAGTGGTGCGAAAAATTTTCCAGGCAAGCGGCTCGGAGTACCTCATCGACACGTACTGCGGCGTCGGGTTTTTGGGGATCGAACTGGCCAGCTTGGCCAAGCGCTACGCCGGCGTGGAGTACGACCATCGCGCCATCCTCGCCGCCCGCGAAAACGCCACCAAGTTCGGCGGTGACAACGGCGAGTTCATCGAGGGCCGCACCGAACATCTGCTGCCCAAGCTGCTGGCCAAGTTCGAGGCCGAAAAAACCACTGTCATCCTCGATCCGCCCCGCAAAGGCTGCGTCCCGGCGGCGCTCGAGCAATTGCGAAAAACCAGGCCGGCGCAGGTGATTTACGTCTCGTGCCATCCGGCGACACTGGCCCGGGATTTGAACGCTCTCTGCGCCGATGGGGTCTATCGGTTGGAGCAGGTCGTGCCGCTGGACATGTTTCCCCATACCCAGCACGTCGAATGCGTGACCGATCTGCGCCTGAACACCGGCACGTGAACCGAAACCGAAGAGAACCATCCCGCCAAAACCAGTCTTGCAATCGATGGGCGGGTTGGTTTCAACTGTCGCCGCAACCGAGTCAATGACAGACAATAGCAACCCGCTTAAGTCATTCGCCGCAACCCGACTTCCTTGGGCCGTCGCCTTGAGTTCGCTGGTGCTTTACCTCACCACGCTGCACTCGTGGATCAGTTTTGCGAGCCTGCCCGCCGTGTCGGACGTCGGGGGGTGGAACGACCTGTCGCAATCCGTAGCACCGCTTCTATATTTACTCACACTGCCGCTGAAGTTGCTGCCGGCCTCGATGGTGCCGATGGCGATGAATGTCCTCGCCGCAGTATTCGGGGCATTGACACTGGCGATGCTCGCACGCTCCGTGGTGCTGCTCCCGCATGACCGCACGAAGGAACAGCGGCAGCGCGAACAAAGCGACCACTCCCTGCTGAGCCTTCGGAGCAATTGGATGCCCGCACTTTTCGCGGCGATGGTGTGCGGGCTGCAACTGAGTTTCTGGCAGCACGCAACGGCCGGCACTGGCGAGATGCTCAACGTGTTATTGTTCGCCTTCGTCATCCGCTGCCTGCTCGAATACCGGATCGGTCACAAGACCCGGTGGCTGAC
>JABGZB010000160.1 GCA_018674955.1 Verrucomicrobiota bacterium
TCGATCCACTCCTGCTGGTCGTCCGGCACATTGTCCTCGGAATAAATGGCCTCCACCGGACATTCCGGCACGCAGGCATCACAGTCGATGCACGTATCGGGGTTGATCAACAACCGATCCGGGGCCTCGTGGAATGCCTCCACCGGGCAAACATCCACACAACTCGTGTACACACAATCCACGCACGCTCCTGTTACAACAAATGCCATAATTCTGTTTATTGAAGGTTAAAACCGCGACCGGCGAAAGGCTGTGCGCTCAGCCCGCCAGAGTCAAGCGCGATTGCAACCAAGGGTTGATTTTAGAAACCGCGCGCCATTCGCAATCCCAGCATCCCCATGATCGTACTGCCTCCCAGAAACCAAATCCCGTAAGTGATGGCCGTCGTCAGCAGCGAAACCAACGAGCCTTTCATGATGCCGATCGATTCCTCATCCATTTCAATGAAGCGCCCCAACAGAAACGAGCCAACAACAAACTGCCCGATGTACGCTGCGGTGGGATCAACCCTCATCATTAAAGCCACCATCATGATCACGACGTAAACAAAAAGCATAATTGACATGAGAACGTAGGAAGCCTTGAACGGCACATCCTCCCTAAAAACAGCCCGTAACGCCAGTTTTAGGCTTGCTGCCTGAATGGGAATTACAATAGCCAGCAGGATAAACAAGAGGATCGTCAGGAACTTGGCCAAAAACCATATCGCGGGAAAGAAATGCCCCAGCATGAAAATAACCACCCCCAACATGATAATACCCAAAATCAAGCCAACCTTTGCATTCATGGGGCGAAAGTACACTGCCTTTATATTATTAACAAAAAATATATATTATATTTTTATATACGTTTTAGGTCTGCATTTGCGGCATTGAAAATCACTGTGAACCGGGTACTTTCCACCGCACATGATCGATCTATCAGCCATCTGCCGCCGTTCCCTTGGCCTCGCCCTGGTGTTGGCCCTGCTGGCTGCCGCCCCGCTTGGCCAAGCGGTTACGTTGTTTAGCTACGGAGCGGACTGGAAACTGTGGCGCGGCAAGAAAGCCCCTTCCCGCCCGGACTACTGGGCCTGGACCAAGGCAAACCATGACGACTCGGATTGGGAGATCGCCCAGACGCCTGTGTTCTACGGCGAGAAGGTCACCGGCGGCACCGAGCTTGAGGACATGAAAAGTCGCTACATCTCCTTTTTTCTACGGCGCAAGTTCGACTCCCCGGACCCGGACACGATCACCTCGATGACGCTGCGCACCAAGGTGGACGATGGCTTCGTGGCCTATATCAACGGGACGGAGGTGGCGCGGCATAACGTCGAGAAAGACAAGCCAGTATACAACACACCCGCCTCCAAGGCGGCGACGGAGCCGCTGCGGTACCGCAGCTACGCTCTGAAGAATTTTGGCGATGTCCTCGTCAATGGAGAAAACACGATCGCGGTGATCGTGCTCAACCAGCGGCGCACCAGCCCGGACGCCCTGTTCGACGCGCGCCTCACGGCGGTGTCGGTCGAGAGCGTCCCTCCGGAAGTGAAGACGGTCGACCCGCCAAGCGGCTTGGCTTCGAGCCTTGGCCGAGTCAGCGTCACCTTCTCCGAGCCGGTGAGCGGCGTTGATGCCGCCGACCTATTGGCCAACGGCACGCCGGCGCGCTCGGTAGAGGGCAGCGGCCGGACGTGGGTGTTTCAACTCGGCGACCTGCCCCACGGCAAGGTGAGCCTATCGTGGGCCAAGGGGCACGGCATCACAGACCAGGCGCAGACCCCCAACGCGTTCCTGGAAACAGCCAACGGAAATCGCTGGACTTACACGTACGCCGACGACAACCCGCCGTACGTGAGGAGGGCCAACCCGCCGGCCGGGTTGACGGTGAAATCGCTCGAAACAATCGAGGTCGAATTCAGCGTACCTGTCAGCGGGGTGGATGCCACCGACCTGCTGGTCAACGGCAAGTCGGCGAAAAGCGTGACGAAAATCAGCGACAGTCACTATCGGTTTGCGCTTGCCCAAGCCCCGAGCGAAGAGGTGAAAATCTCGTGGGATCCACTGGCCTATATCATCGGCACGAACCCTTTCAAAAAGCCTTTCGTGCCGCTTGGCTGGTTTTACCGAGTGGATGCCAACGCACCGCCACCACCGCGCATCGTGATCTCCGAGATCATGTACCACCCGATCGAGGAGCCTGAGTTCGACCGGAGAGGCCAGCCGGTGCTCGACCTGTTGGAGGATGTGCACGAGTTCATCGAACTGCACAATTTCAGCCGCGAGACGGTCACGCTGGACAACTGGCGGATCAGCGGCGGCATCGACTACGCCTTCCCGGCGGGGACGACGGTCGAGAGCGGCGGTTTCCTGATCGTGGCGAAGAACCCCAAGCGCCTAGCCTCAATCAAGGAGTACCGCCTGGGAAGCGTAACCGTGCTGGGCCCATACGAGGGCGTGCTCAGCAACAACGGCGAACGGATTAGCGTGGAGAATGACGGCGGCAACACTGAGGACAGTGTGCGTTACTCGTCGCTGTTTCCCTGGCCTATCGGCGCGGACTCGATCGGGGCAGGGCCAAAGTGGACCGGCATCGACCCGATGCAGTATCAATATCGCGGGATGTCGCTTGAGAGGATCAACTTTTCCCTGCCGGGCAGCGATCCCGCCAACTGGGTCGCTTCGCCGCTCGAGAAAAACGCCACACCGGGCCGGCCGAACCACATCGCGCGCAAACGCTCGATGCCGGCGCCCATCGTCACCTCCACCCGCGCAGTCAATAGCAAGGGCAACATCCTGATCGGCAAACTGGACGCCGTCACGATTGAGACCAGGTTCTCCACCAACGAGACACTCACCGGCGTCACGCTCGAGTACTTTTATGACAACCTCGAGAAAGAAGGCGAGACCTTGGCCAAGCGTGACATGAAACTGGTGGGTGGACTGTGGACATACAAACTGCCCAAGAAACCGGACCGGACGCTGGTCCGCTACCGAATCCTGGCGGATCTCGGCAAGGGACAGGAGCAAATCTCCCCGCGCAAGAGTGATCCGTACTCCTGGCACGCCTATTTCGTGATGCCCAAGTTCAGCAACACCAGAAAATATTTCGAGCTGATGGTTTCAAGAAAGGGCATCAGCCAACTTTCCAAGAACGCAGCGGCCAACCCGCGCAGCGGCTACCGACCAGCCAAGAACATCAAGCCACGCGGCCCGTGGAACGACACCGTGCACGGCGTCCTCGTTTACAACGGCGAGGTGCGCGACGTGTACGCCCGCTGGAATGGCAGCTTTTTCCGCCGCAACGCCGGCCGCAACTCGTGGAAGGTCCGCCTACCGCGCTACAAACAGTTCAACGGCCAGAGCGACCTGCTTTTCACGGACAAGGACAACGTGACGGTGGCCGCGCACACGCTGTACCGCGAGCTTGGCCTTCCCACCTCACACACTGAATGGGTCGATATCGCGATCAACAAACGTAAAATGAGACGACTCATAATCGAGGATCACAACGACCGAATGCTGGAAAATTACCACGAAGATCAGACCCGACGAAACCCCGGAACCGAGCTTGAACCCAACGGGCATATCTACAAGTCCAGCGGTATCCTCCAAAATCTAGGCCCGTACGGCCGCGGCGATGGCGGCAAACTGGGCACCAACGACGGCTGGACTGGACTGCAGCGTTACGAATGGATTTACTCCTCCAAAAATCAGGACTGGAAGGGGCACACCGAGCTTAAGGAAATGATCGACGGCCTAGCCAAGAACAGGAGCAACACCACCCGGCTCAAGCAATGGTTCGAGGCAAACTGGGACATCGAGTCGCTCATGAGCTACATCGGCGTCCGCAACTGGATGGGCACCTGGGATGACACCGTGCACAACTTCTACTTTTGGCGACGTGCCGACGGGCGCTGGGCCATGCTGCCTTGGGACTTCGACAATGATATGCGGCCCGACTACATCACCCGATCCATCTTCATCGGCGAGGCCGGCAACGCCAACACCACTCACGGCACACACACCGTCAAGGACGCTTTTTTCAAGGCCTTCCGCACCGAGTACAAGGAGCATCTGTATCACCTGAATAACACGCTGCTCACGCCGGAAAACATCAAGCGCATGGGTCTTAACAGCTACGTCACGTACGCCCGGGGACGACAGGCCAACGTCAACAAACAATGCGGCAAGGTGAAGATCCCCACGCAGCCAACCGCACAAAACCTGACCGGCGGTAGCTCGGTCTACGCCCCGGCGGCGATGGTGGTTTCCGGGTTCGAGGGCGGCGAAAACCACGTCACACATGCCAGCACTCTTTGGGAAATCCGTGCCGCCGACGGCTCGTTCTCCTACCCCGTGTTCAAGTTTGCCACGACCGAGAGCCTCACTGAGATGACTGTGCCGTTCGAGCTGCTCGAGTTTGGCCGCACCTACTATTGGCGTGCCACGTTCACCGACTCCAAGGGTCGCAAGTCGCTCCCCAACACCGAGTCAGGCTTCCGCTACGGCGGCCACGCCAAGTCGGAGGATCTCATCGCCCTCAAGGATACGGAATGGAAGTACAACGCCGACGGCAAAAACTTGGGCACGACCTGGCGCAAGACCGACTACGACGACAGCGCTTGGCCAAGCGGCAAGTCATACCTCGGCCTCGCCACCTCTCGGCAAAACTACAAGATGACCACCACGCTCAAGATGGGGCCAACCACGTTTTATTTCCGCAAGGCGTTCGACTTCGATCCGCCGGCCGGGGGCGGCGAGTTGCAGATCAACTTCCTCGTCGACGACGGCGCGGTGTTTTATCTCAACGGCAAACAAATCCACCGCGTGAACATGAAGGAGCGCGGCAGCATCCGCTACACCACGCGGGCGCTGGGCTCCGTGCTCGATGCCGAGTTGAGCGGCCCGATCGTTCTCTCCGGCACGTCGCTCAAGCAGGGCAAAAACGTCCTCGCGGTCGAGGTGCATCAGTACTCGACCAACGACCGCGACCTCGCGTTTGGCGTCAGTCTGAGCGCCACGGTCGAGAGCCTGCCCGACGGCGTCATCCTCAACGAATTGATGGCCGCCAACCGGGGCGCGGTAACACACGCCGACACCAACCCCGACTGGATCGAGTTGTACAACCCGACCAACCGCGACATCGACCTCGCCGGCGCAGGCCTCGGCGACGGTGTCAATCTGAAGCCGACCTTCTTTTTCCCGGCCAACACTCTCCTGCCGGCCAAGGGCCGCCTCGTCGTCTGGTGCGACGACCAAGCGGAGTTGCCCGGGCTGCACACCGGCTTCGCGCTCGATGCCGACGGCCAAAACATCGTCTTGTGGTGGCCAAACGATGAGGGGATGAAAATTCAGGACGCCGTCGGCTTCGGCCCGCAGCCGGACGACTACTCGATCGGCCGCGACCCCGATGGCCTTGGCCCGTGGGCACTCAGCGCCCCCACCCCCGGCTTGGCCAACGCCAAGTCGGACTTGGGCAGCAACCTGATGCTTACGATCAACGAATGGATGGCTCAGCCCAACAACGGCAACGACTGGCTCGAGTTGTTCAACAAATCCGATTCCCCCGTGCCGCTCGCCGGCTTGAAACTGAGCGACGACGCGTCTCAACCGGACAAAACCGTGATGCCGCCGCTCTCATTCATCGGCCCGAAAAGTCATCTCCGGATGATCGCCGACAACGATCCCGGAGACGGGCCCGTTCACCTCGGTTTCCGGCTCAGCAGCAAGGGCGAGGAAATTGTGCTGACGGACTCCAATGCGAAAATGATCGACTCAGTGTTGTTCGGCGAGCAAACACGCGGCACTTCTCAGGGACGATTCCCGGACGGCGCAAAGTCGATCGTCTTCTTCCCCAACAGCGCCACACCCGGCCGCGCAAACCTCATCCTCGGCGACTCGGACGAGGACGGCCTGCCCAACCTTTGGGAAGACCAGTATGGGCTCAACCCCAACGACCCCGCCGACGCCGCGCAAGACACCGACCACGACGGCCACACCAACCTCGAGGAACTCCTCGCCGGCACGCGGCCAAACGATGCCGACAGCGTCCTGTCGCTTGCCCTGAGCTCGAACAAGGACAGCCTAACCGCCGTGTTCGAGGCGCAAACCGGGCGAACCTACCTGCTGTGGAGCACTGACGATGTCGCAGACGGCGAGTGGATCAAGGTGCAGGAATTCCCGGTGCAGGACGGCAAACGCACCATCATCTACAATCTCCCGGCGGAGCATCTGCCGCTGCCCAATGGCTACTATCGCCTCACCATCCCCGTCGCAAACGACTAACCTCCGATGAGCGGCGCGTTGTTAACCATCGACTCGCCCGGGCTGGAACTGCTCATCCCGGCGGGGCTGTTGCTGGCCGCTGTTCTGCCATTTCTTCGGCAGGCCACGCGCTTGCAGATTGTCGGCCTGGTTGTGTTGCCCCTCGCACTCACCGCCGGTCTGGGTTTCGTCAAGTACACGATGGACTCACGCAACGACGCTTCCCGCGCCGCGCTGCTAGCCTCCACGCCGACGCAGACCCGGCTCAGGCCTGTCACCGCGCCGAATAACGCCTACACCTCCTCCCAAACCTGCCGTGCCTGCCACCCCTCCGAGTACAAAAGCTGGCACAACAGCTATCACAGCACGATGACGCAACTGGCCAATTCGGAGGCGATCCTGGCCAAATGGCACGGCACCCGGCTGCCGCTTGGCCAAGAGGCGCTGCAACTCGAGCAGAAACGCGACGAGTTCTGGGTGAACACCCTCGGCACCGACGGCATCAAGACCGACTCGCAGCGCGTGACCATGACTACCGGCTCCCACCATCTGCAGGTGTACTGGACCGCCGACGCCAACGGCAATCTGCAGCACCCCTTCCCCTTCGGCTGGCTGATCGGCGATCAAAAATGGGTGCCGGTACAGGACACCTTCCTGCGCGACCCGCACTTGACCGCGCCCGATGCCAAGTGGAACAACGTCTGCATCAAGTGCCACGCCGTCGCCGGCCGGCCCGGCATCGATGCCCGCACGCGCACCGTCAACACCGAGACGGCGGAACTGGGCATCTCCTGCGAAGCCTGCCACGGCCCGGCCAAGGCGCATATCGCCCACTACCAAAACCCAGTCAACCGTTACACCTCGCACTTGGGCGACAAAGCAGTTAACGCCATCCTCAACCCCGGCAGCGAGACACTCGACCACCGCTTATCGGCACAAGCCTGCGGCCAGTGTCACTCGTACCAAAGCCAGAGTCAGGCGCAAAAAATCGACTGGAACAAAAACGGCCCGCGTTTCCTGCCCGGCCAAAATTTGAAACCCCGCGTCGCCGTCGTTCACGCGAGCAACTTCATCGCCGACAAAAACCCGGGCACGCCTGCGGAACTCAAGGCGTTCGTCGCCACGCACAAACATCTGCCCCTCGGCAGGGGGGATTTGCTCGATCGTTTCTGGCCCGACGGTATGGTGCGTGTCACCGGCCGCGAATACAACGGACTGCTCGACACGCCCTGTTTTCAGCGCGGCAAAATGTCCTGCCTCTCCTGCCACTCGATGCACGGTTACCACGACAAAAACGACCAGCTCGCCCCGCGCATGGAAACCAACAACGCGTGCCTCCAGTGCCACGACGACCTCCGCGAAAACTTGACGGCACACACACACCACGCCGCCAACTCGGCGGGCAGCCATTGCTACAACTGCCACATGCCACACACCACCTACGGCCTGCTCAACAGCATCCGCAGCCACCAAATCGACTCGCCCAGTGTCGAGACACAATTGAAGACCGGCCGCCCCAACGCCTGCAACCTTTGCCACCTCGACCGCACACTCGAGTGGACCAGCCAGCGCTTGGCCAAGTGGTACGGCCACCGCCAACCGCCGCTCGACAACGACGACAAAACCATCTCATCGACACTCAAGCTGCTGCTCAAGGGCGACGCCGGCCAACGCGCGATCGCCGCTTGGCACATGGGCTGGAAACCGGCGCGCAACGCCGGCGGCGGCGACTGGCAGGCTCCGTGGCTGCTCCGCGCGATGGACGATCCATACGCCGCCGTTCGATACATCGCCCACAAGGCGCTGATGGCCGACCTGGAGTTCGCCGACACGCCGTTCGACTACACCGCGTCCTCGGACAAGCGCACCGGCCAAGTCGTCAACGCCCTCGGACAATGGCGCGAGCGCCAGGAGCACGGCCAAGCGGTTCGCCCGGAATTGTTACTCGACGCCACCGGCGAACCGCTGGACAATGCCGCCGACAAGCTGGCCAGACAACGAGACAACCGCCCAATGACCCTTCAGGAATGAGCAATCAAAAACTCACCCGACGCGAACGTAGCGAGCAAGCAGCTCAACAGGCCCGAACCGCCCCGGTACCGCCCGCCAGCAACAACAGCGCCACGCCGGAGGAGCGGCGGCACTTCAAATTTGGCTGGTGGTCGCTCTTCGTCTTCGTCTGCCTAGGCATCACGCTGGAAATGATGCTGGCCTTCCGGGTCGGCTGGTACATGGACGTGGACAACGACACACGCCGGTTGATGCTCCGCCTCGGCCACGCGCATGGCACATTATTGTCTCTCGTGAACATCGCTTTCGCTACCACGCTGACCCGGGTCACGCTGTCTGCGACAAACCGGCTCTGGGCCTCCCGCTTTCTCACCGCCGCCACACTTCTGATTCCCGGCGGCTTCATCCTCGGCGGACTACAAATCCACAACGCCGACCCCGGGCTCGGCATCATCCTTCTGCCCGCCGGCGCCGTTCTGCTCCTCTTTGGCCTCTACAACACAGCCCGCCATACCAGCCGGTAAACATCGCAGCTTGGCTGGAACTCACTCACCCCGCCACTGGGCCAGTCGCTTGGCTAGGTGGGCCTCGGTGTCGGGTGGTGTTATGAGGTTAGGCAGGTCAGCTTTCAGTTGTTCAAGCGTCGGGATCTCGCCCCAAGCGGTGACACCGAAGACTTCCACCGTTGGCTCGCCGTCGAGGCCTAACTCACGGTTGCGCTTGGCATAACGGTGCCCGAGCGTGGCGCGCCACTCCTCCTTCGACTTGGGCACGTTCATGTCGTGCCGCCCCACCCACGGCAACCACTCGGTCACCTGCGACTGGTGGCACCAGGTCATGTCCACCATCAGATCGAACGCCGCGCTCACATCCACCGCCAGATCAAAAGAGTTCGCCCCAAACATGTATCCATCGTAGGCGGTGAGGATGACCGGCACCTTGCACGGCCTCGGCTCGGCGTCGGCGCACGGGTATTCCGGCGTGAAAGCGTGCGGCACATTGATCATGTAGGCCACCTTGCGAACCGCCTCCGCCACCGCCACGTGGTCAACATGCAGCCCGGCGAGAGAGTCCGACGGCAACGGCGGGGCGAAAAGGTAGTCTGGCTCGAAATCCCGTATCGCCTTCCAAAGCGCCGCCAACAGATCGCTGTCAACCTGCAGGCAGCCCTCGCGCGGCGCTTGGCCGTTGGGCAAAATCAGCGGCTCAACTTCGCACTGCGCCAGCTTCGCCGATTCCAGTTGCTCCGCCAACCGTACCCGCGCCGTCTCCTCCCGTGACAACCGGTGATGCCCCGCCGCGCCGTCGGTGCAAATAATCAACCGGGCACGAAAGTCGTCGCCCAATTGCCGCCGCCACATTTCAAACATGCCAGCAGTGGAAAATTCGTAATCGTCAAAATGAGCGTGAATGAAAAGTGCTTTCATGGGTGCCAGAAAAAAATAGACAAAACCGGATACCTAACAAAGTCAACCCAGACAGGGATCCATCCCGCTGGCTAAGCGTTTGCCCCGGCACCTCTGGAGCTTGAATTACTCGACTTGACTATCGTTTGCGTGTTCCATCTGTGGCCTTCAAATGGACTCACGATTTTTGATTTTAATTCTCGGAATGCTCCTTGGCCTTGGCCAAGCGGTGGCTCAGTCGGATGCCCGCAACAAATCCACCGGCAACAAGCCGCAGCCCAAAGAACCCGGCTTGGCCAAGTTTGCGCTGTTCAAAAAAACGTCGCCCCAGCCCAAGACCGTCTCGCCGGTTAACACGAATCTGCCGCTCAAGTTGAAACCGGGGATAAGCATCGCCTTCACCGGCAATACGCTGCTCGACCGGTCGCAGGACTTTGGCTATCTCGAGACACTGCTGCACCAAGCGCACCCAAGCCACGACTTGACGATCCGCAACCTCGCTTGGTCGGCCGATGCGCTTGGTCTACAACCGCGCCCCGCGAACTTCGCCGACACCGACCAACATCTTGTTTTCGTGAAGGCCGACATTGTTTTCACAGCCTTCGGTTTCAACGAGTCATTCGCCGGGCCAAGCGGCTTGGCCAAGTTTCGCGGCGACCTTGCCAACTACATCGCGGCGACCAAGGCCAAGGCGTTCAACGGCAAAACCGGCCCGCGACTCGTGCTGCTCTCGCCGATCGCCAACGAAAATGTCAAGGGCGTCAACGCCGCCGTCAACAACACGAATATCCGGCTTTACACAGAGGCCATGCGCGACGTCGCGGCGGCGCAGCGGGTCGGCTTCGTCGATCTTTTTTCGGTCACCGAAAAGGCGATGGCAGCGCCTCGGCACGACCTGACGTTCAACGGCTGCCACTTGAACGACGACGGCTATCGGCTGTTTGCCAAGACGGTTTTCGAGGCGGCATTCGACACCAAGTCGCCGGTGACCAATGAGGAGATTCGCGCTGCGGTTTTGGAGAAGAACAAACAATTCTTCCGCCGCTTCCGGCCGGTGAACACGTTTTATTATACCGGCGGACGCAATCGCAGTTACGGCTATCTCGACTTCCTGCCAGCGATGCGAAACTTCGACCTCATGACGTCCAACCGCGACAAGCGAATATGGAGCTTGGCCAAGGGCAAACAGGTGTTGGCCAAGACCGACGACTCGAATCTGACGCCGCTCCCCGGCACGACCCAAAGCCGGGGCGCCAACAATCTGCTGACGCCGGAGGACGAGTTGGGCGCGTTCGACGTGGATCCGCGCTTCGAGGTGAACCTGTTCGCCACCGAGCAGGAGTTCCCCGATTTGGCCTGCCCTATCCAAATGCGCTGGGACGGTCGCGGCCGGCTGTGGGTCAGTTGCTCGACGACTTACCCGCACGTTTATCCCGGCAACGAGCCGAACGACAAGTTGATCATCCTCGAGGACACCGACGGCGACGGGCGCGCTGACAAATCCAGCGTCTTCGCCGACGACTTGCAGATACCGTTGTCGTTCGAGTTCGGCGACGGCGGCGTGTACGTCTCGGAGGAACCGCACTTCACATTTCTGAAAGATACCAATGGCGACGGGCGGGCGGACACCCGCGAAAAACTACTCACCGGTTTCGGCTGCGAAGACTCGCACCACGCGCTGCACGACTTCGCATGGACGCCGGACGGCGACCTGGTTTTTCGCGAATCGATTTTCCACCACAGCCAGGTCGAAACGCCGTACGGCCCGGTGCGCCAGCAGAACAGCGGCTGGTTTCGCTTCGAGCCGAAGAGGCATCGGCTCACGGCATTCGGCACTCACCAGAGCACGAACCCGTGGGGCGTGACGTTTGACGACTGGGGCCAACACATGGCCAGCTTCCCGATTTATGCGCAAGCCTTCCACGCGCTCGACCCTGTTTACCCGGTGCAGCACCCACGCCCAAATGGCCTCCGCGCCTACTCCGGCACGTGCGGCCAGGAGTTTGTGGACTTTCCAAACTGGCCGGAAGGCATGCAGGGCGGCTTCGTGAAAGTACGCTACAAACCGAGCAACCGGGTGGAGTTTCATCGCTGGGTCGAGTCCGAGTACGGTTACGACGAAGAGTACGTCAGCAATATTATTTTCTCGCGGAACCTCAGCTTCATCCCGGTCGATCTGCGCTACGGGCCGGATGGTGCGATGTACGTTTGCGACTGGTACAACCCGGTCAAGGGGCATGCCCAATACTCACTCCGAGATAAGCGGCGCGACCGGGTGAGCGGGCGGATTTTCCGCATCATGCCCAAGGGATCCAAGCCGCAGAAAATGCCGCCAATCGCCGGCGCGCCGCTTGGTCAACTGCTCGACATCCTGAAGCGCCCCGAATACCGCTACCGCTACTGGGCCAAGCGCGAACTGCGCGAGCGTGATCCGGCAAAGACCAAGGCCGCGATCGACTCATGGGTGGCCAAGCTCGACCCAACCGACCCTCGGCATCGACACCACCAGATCGAAGCCGTATGGACTTATCGCGGCATCGACACCACCAACACTCGGCTCCTGATCGAACTGCTCGAGTGCGACAACCACCACGCGCGCGCCGCAGCGACGCATCAATTTCGCTACTGGCACGATCAATTCGACAACGGCCCGGCGCTCCTCCGAAAACTCGCCAACGACCCGAGCGGCCTCGTGCGCATGGAGGCCGCCATCGCCGCTAGCTACATCGGGACACCCGCCGCACTCGACGCTTTGCTCGACACGATTAAGCATCCAAACATTGGCCACCTGAGCTACGCCATCCGCACCGCGCTTGGCTCGCGCATGATCGAGCCGTTGTGGAAAGATAATGCCGACTTCATCGCCGAGCATCCTGAACTGGCCGTGTTCATGACCGCCTTCAACCTGCGCCAAAAAATGTCGCCCAACAAACGTTACTCCGCAAAGGACGCGCAATTTGATTCACAGAAAAACTTGAAGGTCGTGAAGATCTCGGCGGTAAAGGAAAGAATGCTATACGACATCACACAATTCGAGGTGCTAGTCGGCCAACCGGTCCGTATCGACTTCACCAACCCGGACGCCACGGCACACAACATTGTGATCGTAATGCCGGGTGCCAGCGAGGAGGTTGGCCTGGCAGCCAACGAAATGGCCAAGGATCCCAAGGAGGCTCAGCGCGGCCATTATGTTCCCAAGTCAAAAAAAGTGCTCCACGCTACCCGGATGATCGCCCCGCTCTCCGCAACCGCCCTACGCTTTACCGCGCCGAAAAAGCCCGGCGACTACCCTTACATTTGCACCTTCCCCGGCCACTGGATCATCATGAAAGGTGTCATGGTCGTAAAGTAGCTCACAAAAAACCGCTTGCCAAGCGCTTGGCAAACGGTGTCTCGTGGAGAAAAAGATTCGGTTTAACTGATTAATTCGCCTCGGGCGATGGAGCGGCGAGGAGTTCCTCCACCTTCCCCTCAAGATCTGCGCGCGCGTTCAGGTCAGCGAGGTTTCCTTCCTTGTCCACCAACCACATCGCCGGGATGCTGCGGATGCCGTGGGCGGTCGAGATGCTGTTCTTCCACCCTTTGCCGTCGAAGTATTGCGGCCA
>JABGZB010000161.1 GCA_018674955.1 Verrucomicrobiota bacterium
GTCCCGCCGTCTCGACGTTTTCGAACACGGCACAGATGGCATCTCCCCATGTGTTGACGTAGAGCGGCCGGGCGTCGCATCGCTCTTTGATCACCGCCACGCGGCCGAGGAACTCGCGGATGAACGGCGGGATGCACTGTTCCGGCAATTTGGAAAACCCGACTGTATCGGCAAAAAGCATGGCGCGGACTTCCTGCGGAGTCCGTTCGACTGGCTCGACGGGTGGGTCGGCCGATTTCGGCACTGTCACCGGTGCGGGTAGGGCCAGGCCGTTGGCTAGGGCGTCGGCGAGGATCTGGTCCATCGGTATGATCTCGACTTCTTGTTGGATGGCGTGTCGCCAGTAATTGCCGACCGACTCTGTGCCGCCGTCACCGTCGCCACGTTTCCCATCCCAGAGCAGTATGGGGGCGATGTCCATGCCGAGAAATTGGCTTTTGAGGATGGCTGATCCAGCGAGGACGCGGTTACAAAAATCGTAGCCGGCACTGTCGTCGGGATCTCCCATCTCATTAAGGATGCGAACACTTGCAGCACTATCGAGTACGCGATGGAACCGCTCCACCAGCCCCATCTCCGGTTCGATATGGACGCTGTGCTCAATGAACGTCTCGATGTCGAACGGCAAAATGATATGCACTTCGCCGCCCCGCTTGAGGACGGATTCTGCAAACAATATGTCGCCTCCGCAGGCGAGTGAACTGTAGCCAACCTCGATATCCTGCCGCTCAAGGCATGCCTCAATTTCGTCGCGGACAGTCTCCTCGAGCGCAGTGGGAAACCGCGGAGCTGGCCGGTTCGGGCGGTCGAGCATGTGTCCTGTGAACAGCCCAATTCTCGGCAGCACGAAGCAGTCGTCCAGCGCGTGCTCGTCCTGTTCCTGGTACTTGAGCAGAAATCGCGCCTGGCTTCTCGTGCGGCTCACCTCGGTGGCACCTGGGTTGCTATCTGTCGTGGCGCGGGTGTAGTTGAGACGGGCGGAGTCAATGTCTCCTGAAACCAGGGCCGCCTCGGCGGCGGTGGCCTGGAGCCAGTACGATTCCGGTGAGTTCGACCCGCACTTGGCAAGGCTATCCTCGCAGATGACACGGACTTCGTTGGCGATCCTTTGGGCGATCTCCGTTTCCCCGGCCACGAGCGCCATCGAGGCGGCGTTGATGCCGGTGTAATAGCCGCCGGAGGATTCATAGCCCTTAAGGTAGTCGGCCAGACTGCAGCGCAGATGATGGGCGCGTTCCTCCTCAGTCGGGGCGATCATCCAGAAATCCTTGTGCGTGCGTGCGAGGATGCCAAAGGTCTCCTCGTCGTCCTGCCCCTGTTCGCGAAGCCCGACCAGAATGGCACCGGCGCGGCGTGTGGCTCCGGTGCGGGCCAGGGCCAGGGCCTGCAACTGCAACAGCCGAACATCATCGGCGAAGACCTCCAATCCCTCACGGGCGATGTCGTAGGAGAGGAACGCCTCACCCAGCTTCAGCGCCGAGCCCACCGCTTGGCGGTAAATGGCGACGTCTTTCGCCCAGGCGACGCGCCGGTGGCTCTCCCAGACTGTGCGCAACCCGGAAAGGCTGCCGCCCTGTTCCCGGACATTGGACAATGCCTCAGCCCCGGCATTGTCGCCGGCGGGCGGGAGAGTGGATGGGTCGTCGCTGTCTTTCACTGGACGCGCAAAACCGTGCCCCAAACAGAACACACAGAGCAAACCAAAACCCGTTTGGCCAAGCGCTTGCGAATGTCATAGATCGCCCCGACCCGCCTGCTTGGCCAAGCGGGATGATTATTTGTTTTACAAATCACTGTCCGCTCGCTTGAATCACTCCGGTAGCCAGTGCACCATGAATGACGTATTTATCAGTTACGCCCACATTGACGACCAGCCGTTGACCGAAGGGGAGAAGGGCTGGATCACCCAGTTTCACCGTGTTCTCGAGGTTCGCCTCGGGCAGTTGCTCGGAGAGAAGCCTAATATCTGGCGCGACAAAAAAATCCAGGGCAACGATATTTTCGACGAGAAAATCATTAACGCCTTTAAGGAGGCCAAGGTGATGATCTCCATCATGAGCCCGCGCTACATGAAGTCGGAGTGGTGCCTGCGCGAGCTCAACGAATTTTACCGGGAGGCAACCGAGTCGGGCGGCATCCAGGTCGGTGATCGGTCTCGCCTCTTCAAGGTAGTTAAGACGCCCGTTGATCCGCGGGAAATTCCCGAACACCTGCCGCCCGTGTTGCAAAGCATCATTGGGTTTGAGTTTTTTGATTTCGACGCCGACACGGGACGGTTGGTCGAGTACGACGAGGCCTTTGGCGAAAAGGCGCGGCAAAATTATTTCTCACGCATTTACGACTTGGCCTACGAGATTTGCGGTCTGCTGAAAAACTATGGAGGTGGCGGAGCGGCAGAAGTTGAGGCGCCCGAAACCAGTGCCGATGCGAAGACCATATTTCTCGCGGCAACGACAACCGACGTGCAGCAGGAGCGCGATCGCATCAAGCGCGAGTTGATCGAACGCGGCCATCGCGTTTTGCCGGAGAGTAACATGCCGCTGGTCGGGCCGGAGATGTGCGATTTCCTGCGAGACACCCTCAAGCAGTGCGACCTGTCCGTGCACATGGTCGGCGCCCGTTACGGGATGATCCCCGAGGAGGCCGACCGATCGGTAGCGGACCTACAAAACCAGATCGCCGCCGAGTTGAGCCGCGAGTCCGGTATGGAGCGGATCATCTGGTTGCCGCGCGGCGTGGTGGCCGGCGACGATCGGCAGATCGATTTCATCCGCCGCATCAATGAGGACGCCTCGACACATGCCGGGGCCGAGATTATCGAGGAGTCGCTCGACAATCTGAAGGGCTACCTCCTCGAGCGGCTCAAGCCCAAGCCCAAGCCGGCCGCCTCGGAGCCGCCCGCGGTTGGCCAAGCGCCCGCCGCCGCCAATGTTTATTTGATCTGCGATGCTCGTGACGAGGAGGCGATCGAGCCCTTGGAGGACTACCTTTTCGCGCAGGGCTTCGAGGTGTCGCTCCCGCTGTTCGAGGGGGAGGAATCCGACATCGCCAAGGCACACCGCCAAAAACTCACCTTCTGCGACGCGGTGCTGATCTACTACGGGGCCGGGGGGCGTTCGTGGGTCGAGATGAAGGTGATGGACCTGATGCAGGCGCCCGGCTTCGGACGCACAAAGCCGCTTGCCGCCAAGGCCGTCCTTATTGCCCCGCCGGAGGACCGCCGGAAAAGCCGGTTCAAGACCCACTTCGCCGAGGTGCTGACCCAGCCGGGGGATTTCGATGCCGCCGTCCTCGCCCCCTTTATAGCTCAGGCCAAGCCCGCCAACTGACACGCCATGAACCCACAAGACGCACATTTCAACCCCTTCCCCGGACTACGTCCTTTCCAGATTGAGGAGAAATACCTCTTCTTCGGACGCGAGGAACAGACCTCTGAGCTTCTCACACGCCTGCGTAAGACCCGCTTCCTTGCCGTAGTTGGCGTTTCCGGCAGTGGCAAATCGTCGCTTGTCCGTGCCGGGTTGTTGCCGGAACTGCACGGTGGGACGATGGCCACCGCGGGATCTTCGTGGGAAGTCGCCGTCATGCGACCCGGGGGAGATCCCCTGACCAACCTAGCCGAGGCACTTATCGAGGCGGACATCCACGACGCCGACGAGGAACATATCGCCTCGCACGTTCGTTCCTCTCTGGCCCGCAGTGGCATGGGCTTGGTCGAAGCCATCAAGCAGGGCGACCTACCGGAGAACACCAATCTACTTTTGGTCGTCGATCAGTTTGAGGAAATCTTTCGCTTCCGTCGCATGAGTGGTTTGTCGGAGGAGGAGGCTGGACATTTCATAACGCTGCTGCTTGAGGCCAGCGAGCAGATCGAGCTGCCTATTTATGTGGTTCTCACCATGCGCTCTGATTTTCTGGGAGACTGCGCACAGTTCCGAGGTCTGGCCGAGTCCGTCAACGAGGGCGAATACCTCATCCCGCGACTCAACCGAAACCAGCGCCGGCAAGCCATTGAGGGACCGGTGGCTGTCGGCCAACGCGAGATTACTTCTCGCCTTATCCAGCGACTGCTTAACGACATCGGCGACGACCCCGACCAGTTGCCCATCCTCCAGCATGCCCTCATGCGCACGTGGGATCACTGGGACGAGAGCGGCGCGGACGGCCCGCTTGACCTCGACCATTACCAGGCCACCGGCGGGATGGATGAGGCACTCAGTCGCCACGCCGACGAGGTCCACGCCGAACTGCCCGACGACGAGCACCGCTGGATCGCAGAAAAACTCTTCAAGGCGCTCACCGAGAAGGTGGACCAAAACCGAGGTATTCGGCGGCCGATGCAGTTCCGCGAGTTGTGTGAGATCATTGAGAAGGATGAGGATAAAATCAGCACAGTGGTGGACGCTTTCCGCCGCCAAGGACGCACATTCATCATGCCCAGCGGTGATGCTGCGATCACGCCGAACACCGTCATCGACATCTCCCATGAGAGCCTCATGCGCGCCTGGCGTCGCCTGCGTGACTGGGTGGACGACGAGGCGCAGTCGGCCAAGATTTACCGCCGTCTAGCTGACACCAGCAGCTTGTATCAGGAAGGGAAAGCCGGCTACTACCGCGACCCCGACCTGCAGATCGCCCTGTCGTGGCGCGAGGAAACTAAGCCTAATAAAACCTGGGCGGACCACTACTTTCCCGGTTTCGACGAGGCCATGGTCTTCCTCGACCAATCCCACGAGGAGGCTGGCCGCGAGGAGCGCGAACGCGAGGAGGCACGCCAGCGCGAACTCGCCCAGGCACAGGCCTTGGCACAGGCGCAGCAGGAACGGGCTGAGACTGAGAAACTGCGGGCCGAGGAGCAGACCCGCTCCGCTTCTCGGTTGCGCAAAATGCTGGCAGGGCTGGCCATGGCCACCTGCGCTGCAATCGTCTTCCTCGTCATCGCTGTCATCGCCAAGCAGGCCACAGAGGAGGCCAAGCGCGAGGTCGATAACAAGGTGTTGGAATTGGCCAAGCGTAGTATCGCCACGGGCGATGCCCTGACAGCAGAAGGAGAAACGCTTCGTGCGCTTCCGTGGTATGCCGATGCCGCCGACTTGGCCAAGGGCGACCCAGAACTTCATCAGGCCTACCAACGGAACCTCATGCAAAAAATTCAGCAGGCACCCCGCTTGGCAGGCATGGTTTTTCTTGATCACAATGTGAGCAGTGTCGGATTTATGCCAGATGAGGAAAGTTTCTATCTGACCGACTGGAAAGGCCCGTCGTTGTCCGGTGACATATCTTTTTACGAAACAAGGACGGGACAATTACTCCGCAACGAATCGCTTCCTGGCACAATCCGTTCAGTCGAATTTAGCAGGGACGAGAGTTTCTTGTTTACCATATCAGGGGAACGTACGGTTACAGTTTGGGATGCGGCCAAGGGCGGCATCCTTCGCGCTATAGATAAGCACGATGGGCAGGTTGGTTCGCATCTTGACGCCACAAGTGACAATCAACTGCTGGCCGTCCCGATTCGAGGAGCTAAAAACGGGATTGCGCTGTGGAA
>JABGZB010000011.1 GCA_018674955.1 Verrucomicrobiota bacterium
ACCGCTTGACCCGGTCGGTCTTCGCCATTTTCATGATGGGCATCAGGTGCCAGCGGAAATCCAAAGCGTCGAGTTTACGGTCACACTCCGCCTCCGGCATGGCGGCGTATTCACGAATCTTAGCTTGCACAAGTTTGCGATGACCCTCGGAGGATATCTTGAGTTTGCCCACCTCCGCCTCGCGCTCGGTCTCGGGCAGCGAGACGATTTTCTTGAAGACGGCAAACGGCGAGTCGGCAGCCAGCACACCGGCGGTCGCGCCCAATGCCAATATCGGCAGCAGGAGCAGGCGGGCGACTGTGACTCGTAATTTCATGAAGTTACTTGAGTGCGGCCCAAAGTTCCTCGTCGATCGCATCGGCCTGCGCGATCGCCTCGATGGCATCGAAGTCAGCCAAAAAACCGGGGGTGAACTCGACGATGGACGCGACGGCCGCAGCCATCTCGGCTCGGCTCTGCTTGAGGTGCGATTGGTAGCCAACATCGCCGAGTACCATGGCGAGCGTTGCGGCAGCCGCGATTTGAATAGGCCGAAACTGCGGCGAAAGGAGCCTCTGCCACCACGCTTGGTCAAGCGCCGGGTGGGCCGTCTCGGCGCGGCGGACTTCGTCCAGCACGCGAGCGGTGAAATTGGTCGCGACAGGCGTGTCAGGCAGTGTGGCCAACAGGTGGTCGAGTGCTTCCCACTCGGCCTGATCGGTGGGGTTCGCAGCCAGCCAGCGCTGCAGCCTGGCCAACTCACCATCAGTCAAGTCACGCTCAATTGCCGTTTGCAACAGGTTATCAAACTCGGATTGGTTCATTGTCGCTTTTCCTTAAAAACCAAGACTGCAAAAAAGTTTTGCCGCCCGGTCATTTTTTTTGCCATTCGCCTGACTTCAAATAAGGTTTCAGGCGGTTTTTGAGCACCGCACGTCCCCGAAAAATGATCGATTTCACCGCTGTCAGCGAGATCCCGCCCAGTACATCGGCGATTTCCTCGTAGCTCACGCCGCCCTCGCGGCAGAGCAGCAGGGCGGTGCTCTGTTTTTCCGGCAGATCCATCAGCGCCTCCTCGACCTTGGCGCGCAACTCGCCGCTCAGGGCGGCGTCGGCCGGGATCGGGCTGGAACGATCCTCCACCACGCGCAATGGCTGCGACTCGTTGTCGGGGCGCGGCTCATCGAGTGAGTCGGCCGGATGCCGGGTACGTCGACGGATTTCGTTCAGGCCAAGGTTGCGGGCAATCGTGAAAAGCCAGGTGGTGAACTTGCTGGCCGGCTCGTAGCGTTCGCGGGTTTTCCAGACTTGAACGAAGACGTTTTGGGCGATGTCCTCCGCCTCGTCGATGTCGTTGATCAGCCGGTAAACCAGGTTCATCACCGGCTGTTTGAACTTCTCCACCAACGTCTCGTAGGCCGACAAGTCTCCCTCCTTCACCCTCAACATCAGGGCCACATCGGGATCGTTCCTGTCAACCATGCCGCGAAAATCTAGATTACGCTTGGCTAAGCGGCAAGGTTGCGGGTGGGCGAAACTCCGCTTGGCCAAGCGGAATTGTTTCGGCGGCCTAGCGCGGCTAGACTCCCGGCACGTGCCGGATAACGCCACAGACCCAGCCGACGCCACGGAGTTGATGGCCATCCCCAATGACAGTTCCCTCGTCAAGGAACTGCCAAGGCTCAAGCGTTTCCTCAAGACGGAGTCGGCCCGCCTACAGAAATGGCATCGCGGCGGCGGCGGCGGTCGCGAGGTGTGCCTTGGCCGATCGTGGATGCTCGACACGCTGCTGCGCGAGCTGTTCGACTGGACGCTGACAACCTTCGAGCCGCCCGGCAATGCGCGGAAACTTCAAGTCGCTCTCGTCGCCATCGGCGGCTACGGGCGCGCGGAACTCAACCCTCACAGTGACATCGACATCATGCTGCTGCACAGCGGCTCGATGCCGAGCGTCGCCCGCATTTTCACGCATCCGCTGCTCGAGAAACTCACCGGCCCCGGCGGCTTGATCTATACACTGTACGACCTCGGCTTGAAGGTCGGCCACTCGGTGCGCAACATTCAGGATGCGGTCAACGTCGCCAACGACGACATGCAGACCAAGACTTCGCTGATCGAGTCGCGCCTCATCACCGGCG
Organism: Verrucomicrobiota bacterium; assembly: GCA_018674955.1. GTDB lineage: Bacteria > Verrucomicrobiota > Verrucomicrobiia > Limisphaerales > UBA1096 > UBA1096. Next base: position 2,118 of record JABGZB010000011.1, read on the forward strand.
ACCCCGCGCTGTTCGGGCAGTTTCAGCAACGGCTCGAGGCCAAGTGCGTCCGCAACCACGTCGATGACTATCTGCAAATGCGGATCGGCGACCAAGACGCTCGCCGCGTGAAGTTCGGAAACACCGCCCTACTGCAGGAGCCCAACATCAAGAACGGCTGCGGCGGCCTTCGTGATTACCAGAATCTGCTGTGGATGACGCACTTCAAGTACGGCGCCCACACCCTCGCGCAACTCGAGGCCCAAGAGATGGTCCGCCCGAAAAACCGCAGGCAACTCGAGGTCGGCCACGACTTCCTGCTGCGCACCCGCAACGAGCTTCACTACCAAACCACGCGACTGGCGGACAACCTCCCAAAGGCGCTCCAGCCCAAGGTCGCTTGGCAGCTTGGCTACAAGGACCGCTCCCCGGCCCGTCGGCTCGAGGCGTTCATGCGCGATCTCTACACGCACACGCGCGCGATCCATCTCATCACCCGCATGGTCGAGCGCCGATTGGCTCTCCGCCCAAAGTCGGCCCGCCGGCTGCCCTCGCTTCGTTCTTTTTTCGGGGGTGGCAAAAAAACGGAGACGCTCGACGGATTCAACATCATCGACGGCGAACTGGTGCCGATCTCACAGCGTATTTTCAGGGATCAGCCGAGGCGGCTCATGCGCGTGTTCCTGCACGCCCAGCAGCGCGGCCTTGAGTTTCACCCCGACCTCACGCAGTTGCTGCGCGACAACGTCTCGCTGGTGAACGACGACTTCATCCACGACTCCGAAAACCACGAGACGTTTCTCGAGATTCTCAATCGGCGCGGCGACGTCGCCCCTGCCCTGCGCGCCATGCACGAAGTCGATCTGCTCGGGCGCTACATTCCCGAGTTCGGCCGGATGACCTGCCTCGTGCAGCACGAGTTTTTTCACGCCTATGCGGCGGACGAACACACGCTTGTTTGCCTCGAGAAACTCGATCAAGTCTGGGACGCAGCCCAGCCGCCGTTCGTCCTCTACACTCACATCCTGCAGGACATCGACCTGCCGTACCTGCTGTACCTCGCTCTGTTTTTGCACGACGCCGGCAAGGGCATGGAGAGCGGCGACCACGTGAAGGACGGCACAGTCGTCTGCCAAAAAGTCGGCGAGCGGCTTGGCCTCACGCCTCGCCGCCTGGCCAGGCTGAAGTTCCTCGTCGAGTATCACCTGCTCATGGCCGAAGTGTCGCAGCGGCGCGACATCGACTCACCCACGGTGATCCGCCAATTCGCCGAAACGGTGCAGGACGAAGAAAACTTGGCCATGCTCACCCTGCTGACGTTCGCCGACTCGCTCGGCACCAGCAACAACCTCTGGAACGATTTCAAAAACACGCTGCTGCAGACCCTCTACCACCTCGCCGGCCGCCGCCTCGCCAGCGGCAAGGACTACGAACAAGCGGAGAGAGAGCGCTTGGCCAAGCTCATGCAGGAGGCGCGCGAACGGTTGCCGCTGAAAATTCCGGGCGAGGAACTCGAGGCCCACTTCAAACACCTCACGCCGCGTTACTTCCGCACCCACTCGCTTGAGCATATCAACATCGACCTCACACAGGTGAACCGCTTCCTCAAGCGCGTCGTCAATGGCACCGGCTCAAAGGTGCTCGAGCCGATCATCGCCTGGCACAACAGGCCGGCGCGAGGCCACACTTCAGTCAAGATTTGCACGTGGGATCGGCCCGGCCTCTTCACCACTATCTCCGGGGCCTTGGCCGCGGCGGGGTTGAACATCCTGAGCGCGCGCGTCTTCTCGCGGAGCGACGGGATCATCATCGACACGTTCCTCGTCGTGAACGCCAGCACCGGCGCCTTGGCCAAGCGGCCCGAACGCGACACGTTCAAAAAACTGCTCACCCAGGCGCTACTGCCCGACGAGTCGCCGGAATTCCAGACACAGATCGACGCCTTAGCCAAGCGCGGCACACCAGCGGAGTGGGAGTGGCCAACCCGCATCCGCATCGACACCGAGGCCGCCGAATCGCGCACCATCATCGAGGTCGAGACAGGGGATCGGCTTGGCCTTTTACACCGGATTTCAAAAGTGCTAACACGGCACGGGCTCAGCATCCACGTCGCGCGGATCAGCACCGAGAAAGGCGCGGCGATCGACACCTTTTACGTCCGAACCGCCCTCGGCAAAAAGCCAACCGACGAGTCGCAACTCCAGCAAATCCAGACCGACCTTGAAGCCGAGTTAGGTGATCAGACTGCGGTGAGCAGTTAGCAGAAAAGGGACACGGATTTTACGGATTCTCAGGATAAAAAATGGTGGATTTAACAAGCCAAGGAATCAAGCCGAATGCGCTTGGCCAAGCTTCCTCTTCCGGCGGGAGAGGGCCGGGGAGAAGGAGAAAGCAAACCGCGTTTCAAAACTCGGGCTACAGTTCATCCGTAAAATCCGTGTCCAAACTGAAAACTTGAAACTCTCTAAATGATATAATCGAGAGGGTTCTCGAGCGGCCCCTGCAAATCGCACACGCGGTCGCACAGATGCGCCACGCTCACCCCCTCCAGCACGCCGACGATCGCGTCGCGTACCTCCTGCATCACGCTACGAATCGCGCACTTGCCCTCGTCGGGGCAGGAACAGCGTTGGTAATAATTCACACTCACACACCCCACCGGCGCCAGTGGTCCCTCCAAATGACGGATGATGTCGGCCAGCGAAATCTCCCCCGGCGCGCGCTGCAGCCGGTAGCCACCCGCCACCCCGCGCTTACTCAAGACAAACCCGGCCGACTTGAGGTCATTGAGGATTTGCTCCAAAAACCGACGCGGAATGTTCTGCTGCTGCGCGATGTCCCTGATCCGCACCACACCCGAACCGTGGTTCATGCCCAGAACCAACAGCGCCCGCAAAGCATACTCACCCCGTTGCGACAGTTTCATGCGAGGCAGAAAGTAGAATCCCGACCTATTTAGTCAAGTATCGTTTGATGAGCAGAGGAACAGGACACGAAGTTCACGGAATCAGTACATCCAAGTGAGTCCGTGGTATCCGTATACCTACTTGAAGCTTACTTCGCGATCTCGATCAACTCGATCTCGTAGCCCTCGGGCGCGTCGATGAAGGCGAAGCCGCCGCCGGCCTCCCTCATCGTCGGGCCGTCGGAGTACTCGAAGCCCAGCTTGGCCAGGTGTCGGCCAAATTCCTCAAGGCTGTCGACCTCGAAGGCCAGATGCGTGAGGTCTTCCTGCACCACCACTGGGCCGCTGTTGGGGAAATGGCAGATCTCGACGGTCTCCTCGCTCTCGGGTGCCTTGAGGAAAGCCAGCTCGGAGCCGCGCGGCGACTTGTGGCGGCGCACCTCCTCCAGCCCAAGGACGTTCTTGTAAAACTCGACGGTTTGCTCGAGGTCGTTCACGCGGTAGCGGGTGTGCAACAGTTTCTTTGCCAAGGCCATAACGCCGCACACCGTACCAAGCCAAGCGGGCCGAGCCAAGCACGGGCCAGCTTGTCATCGCGCCTGCCCAAGGGTAGATTGTCCGGCATGAAACATCCGCTGTTTTGCCTCGGACTCGCCGCCTCCTTCGTCGCGCTTGGCCAGCTCTCCGCCGCGCTTGGCCAGACCAAGGGTGCCCGCATCGATCCCGAGAACCCGCGCTACACACACCGCACGCAGCACAGCCGCGATGGCATTGGCAAATTCTACATGGGCCGCGAAATCGCCCACGTGATGGGGCACCTCGGCGCCGGTTGGCTTGAGCGGTCGTCACGCGAACTCGAGGAAAAACCGCAAACGCTCATCCGCTCACTCAAGCTAAAGCCGGGCGACAACGTGGCGGACATCGGCGTCGGCACGGGCTACTTCGCGCGGCGGATCGCGCGCGTCATCGGGCCGAAGGGCACAGTGTACGGGGTGGACATCCAGCCGGAGATGCTCGAGTTGCTGGCAAAGAATCTCGGCAAGCTCGGCATCAAGAATGTG
>JABGZB010000012.1 GCA_018674955.1 Verrucomicrobiota bacterium
AATCGAGACGACCTCGATGACGCCAACAAAAAGGTAAATCACCATTAAAAACAGCCCCATCGCAGTCACCCCGTGGCCCTTGATATTAAAGATGTGAAAGAAAAAACCGCCCACCCCAATCTCTTTGAGCGACCAATAAATCCACAGCGCAAAGAAGAAAAGCGCCATCGCGGCGGTCATGTTCAGATCGGCGTTCACGCCCCGCAGTAACGGTTCTGTGGTGATGAAACCGTGGTCAGTGGCGTGGCCCCAACCGATTGTGCCCAAACCAGGGATTAGGCCAAACCAGTTGGTAAACAGGATGAAGATAAATACGGTGCCAAAAAACCAGAACGTTTGCTTGGTCATTTTTTCACCAAGAACGCCTTCGAAAAAACCGAACAAACTTTCCACAAGCCACTCGACGAAGTTTTGCAGGCCCGAGGGGACGGCTTGTTGTTTTCTCGTCGCGAGTTGCGCAACGAGAATCAGCCCGATTGCTACAATCCAAGTGACCACCATCGAGTTTGTGATGGCGAATGGTCCAATCTCCGTCAAGACCACCGCGTTGGGAGGCAGCGCGTGGTGTTCTCCGCCAGCGTGGGCTTCTTCGTGTTGTTCAGCGGCTTGACCACCGGCACCGTACAATGCCGGTGTTGGCAGGGCTGCTAACAAAGTTAAAATGAGTAAAACGCGGTGAAAAATCATCCAAAAACCGAAGGCTAGGGGCTCTAACACCCCAGAGATAGGAGCCGCTTTCCGAAAAGCGGAACGGGTCTATACCAAAAAACTGGCGAGACACAAACTTTTTATTGGAGAAAGATGCTTTTTGCCGAAATAAACTTCAAAATCGGCCAAGTGTTTGGCCAAGCACTCTATTTGAGCTGACTCGGGTTCAACGGCTTGAGGTCTTTTGCCACGAATTGGCCGTTTTTGCGGATCAGCTCGTCGTCGAACCAAACCTCGCCTCCGCCGTACTCCGGGCGCTGGATCAAGACCATGTCCCAATGCACCGCCGAGCGGTTTCCGTTATCGCACTCCTCGTACGCTTGGCCCGGCGTGAAATGCAGCGAGCCGGCGATTTTCTCGTCGAACAAAATATCGCACATCGGCTCCTTGATGTACGGGTTGAAGCCCAGTGAGAACTCGCCGATGTAACGAGCGCCGGGATCGGTGTCGAAAATCTCGTTGAGCCGCTTGGTATCGCTCGCCGTGGCATCGACGATTTTGCCGTTTTTGAATTCGAGCCGCACATTCTCGAATTTCGTCCCCGCGTAAAGGGTGGGGGTGTTGTACTGCAGCACACCGTTCACCGACTTTTTCACCGGGCAGGAAAACACTTCGCCGTCCGGGATGTTCCGGTCGCCGGCACAGCCCACCGCGTCAAGACCCTTGATGCTGAATGAAAGGTCGGTTCCGGGAGACTTGATATGCACCTTGTCGGTCTTGGCCATGCGGCGGATCAGAGGCTTCTGCGCCTTTGCCATCTTCGCGTAATCCATCGTGCAGACCTGAAAAAAGAAATCCTCGAACGCTTCGGTGCTCATACCGGCACCTTGGGCCATAGCGCCGTTTGGCCAGCGGATCACCACCCAGCGGGTTTTGTTGACGCGATAATTGAGCACCGGCCGCAGCGTGCGCGAGTACATCGAGAGATTGTTGGAAGGGATGTCGGAGTTTTCCGTTGCGTTGTGGGAACCGCGGACAGCTACATAAGCGTCGCACTTTTTCATGCGGTTCAGCTCAATGTCGCGAACGGTCTTGGCGTGTTGTTCGCTGGTGTTCATTATCATCTCGCGGCCGACGCGGGCGGAGCGGGTTTCGACCAGAGGAATGGCCCCGCGTTTGCGGGCCGCGCGGACGAGTTCCACGGCAAACGCATCGGGCGTGTCGGTGACATCGAACAGGACGGTGTCGCCCTTCTTCAGGACGGTCGAGTAGCCGGTAAGGACTTCGGCGAGTTTTTTGTAACGAGGATCAGTCATGTCGCTGCGGCAATAATTACCACAGCCGGCGGATCGTTGAACGAAAAAATGGCGCTTGGCTCATTTCTACCGTTCCAGTTCCGCTTGGCCAAGGGGGGGCGAGTGCGGTACTCGCGTTCGATGTATTCCCAGACGGATTTGAAGTAGAACAGCCAATGCCCCGAATGGATTTCGGCAAGTTGCAAAAAAACTCTAGAACATTGTGATCCTATTCCGGCCCCTCCGGAGGTATTTGGGGTATTTTTTTGTTGCCTCAGCAGCGCACCCTGCCTAGATTTATATCTAGTGGCACTTTTCACTAAACTTTGGCGTTGCGCGATGCTGGACGCGAAGACGTATGCCGAGGTGGCGGGTGACCAGGGAGCGAGCCGGATGGCCGGATGGATCGCGGTCTGGGCGGCTGCGTCCTGTGGCATCGGATTATTTGGCTTCAACATTTCTGGTGTGCTGGAGTGCATTTTGTTTGTCGGGGTTTGCCTCGTCGTGACGACGTATATTGCCTTCGCACAGTCCACCGACCAGGGGTCACGCACGTTGCAGGGAAGGCACCAAGCTCGACGGCGTAGCCGGGCTCAAGGGCCTGAGCACCCTCTCTTGTCCGTGGGGATTCTACGGATGGTCGGGTTTGCTGCCGCCCCCGGTTTGCTCGGTTTGCTCGGGGTATTATGGCGGACGTTCGCGTGGCTTGCGGTGGTGTGGTGGGTGGTCGCATTTGGTTGCGCATTGATGCGTGGGTTCAAGTATCGGCAGGAGGGAACCGTGATTTGGATTGGCGGGGTTTCGATGGTTCTTTGCGGACTTATTCTTGTGGCTTATTGGGCGGTGCTTGGCAGCTTTGGCGGCCTATTGATGTTTCTGTTGGTGGTGGCGGTGCTGATTTTTCATCGGGCAATTCTGGACTGGACGGTTCGCTATTTAAGGACGGTCTTGGTGATGACGCCGGTGCGTCGAGATGCGCCAACACCGTTGCAGGAGGCACAGGATTTGTTTCGTCGCAAAGGCTGGGATATGACGCTTCGCGACTTGGCTGGGGCGTTTTTGATGATTCCCTTTCCATTGATTTCGGAGGAGTCACTGGCCCCTGAGCTTGATTCGAAGGCTGCGCCGCCCGAACCAACGCTGCCGGCCAACCCTGAACAGGATAGGACCGAGGCCATATCGCTGGAGCCGGTCGTCGCAGCGTCAACCACAGAGGGGGATCAGCAAGTCCGGGAGGCTGGCGAACAAGACAGGACCCACGTGGAGACTACGTCTGCCGACACCGAATCACCTTCGCCCGTACCCGAACCAACGCTGTCGACTGACCCTGAACCGGATAGGGCCGAGGCTACAACGCCGGAAGTAAGTGAAACTGAGAAAGAGCCGTCGGTTACAATCCAAGTTGTGTGCGAGGCCTGCTTTGGCGATAACGCGCTTGATTACGAGTCCGAGCGTACATTTGCGGAACGTTTCAGCGGCCGGGCCATTCGCTGGCGGGGCGTGCTCAAGTCTGTGGAAACATTCAACTACGACCACGTGTTTGGGAACGAACGAGGCTTTCGTGCCATACTGGACATTTACGAAATCAGCAAGCGCTTCGGCAAGCAGCCCGTTCAGGCGGTGGTGTTGATGTCTCCCGAACAGGCGGAGAAATGGAAAACCGACTTGAATGAGGAACGCGAGTTTAGCGGTGTCCTTACCGCGCTCAAACCTTACAGCCGCAAACTCTATGTGAAACGGCCTTCGTCGGAACCGGCGAAGTGAGTGTACTCTTATTCGAGAAGTTGGGCTCAGCCATGTCGCTGCGGCAACAGTCACCACAGCCAGCGGATCGTTGAACGAAAAATATGCTTTCAGGCGAGGATGTTGCGAACGACTTCTCCATGAACATCGGTCAGGCGGAAGTCGCGCCCGGCATAACGGTAGGTGAGGCGTTTGTGGTCAAGACCGAACAGGTGAAGAATCGTCGCCTGCAAGTCGTGAAAGTGCACCCTGTTTTCCGTGGCGTAATAGCCGTGGTCGTCTGTATTTCCGTAGGTCGTGCCCGGTTTGACGCCAGCGCCCGCTAGGAAAAAAGTCATCGCATGGGGATTGTGGTCGCGACCATCCGAACCTTGACCAACCGGCGTACGACCAAATTCCGTTCCCCAAAGGATCAATGTGTCATCAAGTAGCCCGCGCGATTTCATGTCGGAGATTAAACCCGCGATGGGTTTGTCAACCTTACCTGCGACCTCGCGGTGGTTTTTCTTTAAACCACCGTGAGCATCCCAGTAACCCTGGCTACATTGGACGAAGCGCACACCTGCCTCGGAGTAGCGGCGGGCCATGAGGCATTGCTGACCGAAGTCGCGCGTTTTAGGATCGTCCAAACCGTAAAGTTTTTTTGTGGTCTCGGATTCGTTGTCGATGTTCTGAATCTCCGGCGCTGCCGCCTGCATGCGGTAGGCCAGTTCAAATGAATTAATCCGGGCCTCCAGTTTATCGTCGTGCCCACGCTCGCTGAGATGCTCATGATTAATTTGTGCCAGCAGATCGAGTTCACGACGTTGTTGGGCTATCGGTTTGCCGTGCTTGTCGATGAACGGAATTTTGGCCTTATCAATCGGCGTGGCTTTGGTTCCGATCTGTGTTCCGTGAAAGTGTGAAGGTAGAAAAGCGGATGACCATGCGTTCATTCCACCGTGTGTACCGGTGGGTTTGAATGTGATGTAGCCAGGGAGGTTTTGGTTTTCAAATCCCAAACCATAGTTGAGCCACGAACCCATTGATGGGCGAATAAAAGTATCCGATCCTGTGTGAAGTTCAAGCAGAGCAGAGCCGTGACGAGAATTCGAGCCGTACATCGACTTGATGAAACAAAGCTCATCCGACATTGAGGCAATATGCGGGAAGATATCAGAAGCCCATTGGCCGCATTGGCCGTACTGCTTGAAACTGTAAGGTGATGCCACAAGGTTGCCTGTGGCGCTGGAAACAATGCGCGGTTTTTTGCCGGGATAAGGTTTGCCGGTATCTCGCTGGAGAGCTGGGCGGTAGTCAAACGTATCGACCTGTGAAACACCGCCATGCATGAATAGAAAGATGATCCGCTTGGCTTTTGCTGGGAAGTGAGGGGCGCGTTGGGCGAGTGGGTTTTTCGGCGATACAGACCTGGCTTCCTCACCAAGCAAACCGGCAAGAGCCAACGCACCAAAACCGGTACTCGACTTCTGGAGCATCTCCCGTCGAGTCATCGGCAGGGCATCAAAACCGCTGCAATATTTACTTCGTTCGCTCACTCGAAAAACAATACGAACACGATGCTATTCTTGTTAGATAAAAACACGACTAAAAAATCAGTCCAAAAACATGAATTCGATGTTTGCTTTAGTCAAATTTTACGGGGTTTTTTAAACAGTCAAATTGTTGCTGCCACTTCTGCTGGCACTTTTTTAAGGCCATCGGTGGCAGAACGATACCCAGCGAGGGCGTCCCGTTCGATGTTTGTGAAGATCGAAGGCTTGCCCCTGACCTCTGAAAATGGAATCCACCAGACTTCATTGCGCGGAATCAGTACCAAGACGAAATAACTACAATCGGCCTCTGAGTAAAGCTTAGAGGTCGCTCCGATTGCCCTTCTGGTTGACTGGCTCGTATGCTTTCGGTTCAGCCATCAACCCTCAGTTTTTAAGGCTGAAGGATTTTTGCGGCAACAGTTAAATCGCCTTGAAAACAACGATTTTGGTTGAGAGAGTGCGGTTGCCGTGTGGGGAGCTATCATTAAAGGAGACATTGAAGAAGTTAAACAATATTTAACTCTTGGTGAAGACGTGAATTTAAGAGGTTTGGGAAATATGACTCCTTTACACCGTGCAGCTCAAAATGGAGGTAAAGAAATGGTTGAACTACTTATTGAGAATGGCGCGGATGTAAACGCAATGACTGACTCAGGAGAAACACCTCTGGATTGGGCTATAAACAAGCGGCACGTCAAATTATACCCGCAAATCCGCAAACACGGCGGCAAGACTAAGAAGGAACTGGAAGCCGCTGGCAACTAGACCAACCCACTCCACCACTTGAACGCAGCAGAGTACACGCTCAATCGAGCGCGTAGACGGTGCCGAAGGCCGTATTTTTGACAAGGTCGAAGTTGTCCACCGCGAACGTCCGCTGGCCGTTAGCCAGTTGAGTAATGTGTTTCAGTATCCGTTGATTTGGCCCACTAGTTCGCCACACGCCGCCGCCACTGAACTCTACTGTCCCACCATCTGGCGAGAATGCTTGCCCGCGAATCGTATGTGCCCCCGTCTCCTCCTCCGGAGCTATGGCTGGCCCAAGCGTGACCGTATACAGCACATTCCCGAAGGGGCCAGTTTCATTCTCTACGTTAACTACCAACCCTACTTCTGTGGCCGTCACCGAGGTAATCTTGCCAGCGAAATCCGTCAATTTCTCACCTAGAACATTCATAACGGACGAATGCTACCAGCTCGACCTCACCTAGTCTATGGCGCCTGTATCTGGAGAAATGTGTGCAACTAAACCAACTCACTCCACCACATGAACGCCGCAGGGTTGTTGTTCATGGGCAACAGTTAAAACGCCTTGAAAACTGCGCTCATCGGGATGACAGTCGGCTCACCATGAAATCACAACTGATCGCAATCGTCGCAGCCGTGCTTCTGGTGGGGTGTGCCTCAATGGTATTAGTAGAGAATTCAAATTCTCATGCTACCAATGACAGTTGGATCCAGCTTTTCAACGGTCGCAATTTTGATGGTTGGCGAGAGAACAAGTTCAAGCACAAGCCTGAGTGGAAAATCATCAACGGTGTCCTTACCGGTCACGGGGGCCAAGGGTACCTCTCCTCGCTTGAGAAATTCGACGACTTCGAACTTTATGCGGAAGCCCGCATCAGCGATACCGCTGGTGGGCGAGGAAACAGTGGTATCTACTTCCGTTGCTCACCGCATACCGACAAGAAACAGGAATTTCCTCCCGGCTATGAGGCACAATTGGACCATGGAGACAGTAACAACCCGACGGGTAGCATTTACGCATTACACATAGAAGGTGCACGAGCGCCCAACCCTGCAACGAAGGATGGTGAGTGGGTTACAATGCGGATTCGCGCTGTAGGTAACCACTTGCAAACTTGGGTCAACAGCAAGCCCGCCGCCGATTGCAGGGATCCCGAGAACCGTCATAAAAATGGTAGCATTTTACTGCAGATGCACCACCTCACCGGCAAGGTCGAGTTTCGAGAAGTGCGCATACGTAGAATCGCGAAGAAGAATTGAAAGCTGAAGGAAAATGAAACTAAAATCTAGAAACATATTTCCTGCATGGGCCGCAGAAGAATCTCCTAAAACTCGGGAGGGCGGGATTTCATCCTGGTCCCCGATCATTCCATGCATAAAAAAGGAAAGGGGTGGAACTTAACCTTGCTAAATTTCAAGTCCACCTGGCTAGGGGCAATCTCAATAAGCCTGATCATCGCCGGTATTGGCTGCTCCGCACTTAAGGCGGCTCAAGTGAAGTCGGTCCCGGAAGGTTTCGGTCTCTTGGCTCATTGGTCCTTTGATGTCGATTATTCCAGCAGCGTGAATAATGATCTTTATCAAGGCAAACCGGTGGGAGAATCGTCTGTTCAAATCGTCCAGGACAGGCGGGTCGTGAAAGTGGGAAAGGGTGCCCTGCGGTTGGGCAGTGGTTCCGTCTCAGGAAATAAGACCTTTGTAGCCATTCGCAACCCGCTTTTCGGATATCACAACGCAGAAGTATTTACCGTGGTTGCCTGGTATCGTTATGAAGATTTGAGTGGCGACGGGTCCGATGATCGTAATTTTGTCTGGGAGTCGACACCGGGTTATTCATTGGCCTTTGGATTGCGGCAGGAAGAGGGCCAGCGGGACGCCGAGTGGTGGTTTCAAACAGCTTCCCATTCTTCAGTCAGTGACACGACCGGACCGAGAATTGAGACTCAAGAATGGTATCATGTGGCGATGGTTTGGAATCAAGCCCTGGGCCGCTGTAAATTTTATCACAACGGTATTATGCGAGATGATGTTGCCATGCCAGCAGGCGAGGAACTCGAGGAAATGACAGGTTTTCACATTGGAAACCACCGTGGGGGCGATGGATCAAGGGATTGGGACGGTTATATTGATGATGTTGCCGTCTATGATCTGGAACTTACGCCAAAACAAATCCAAGCACTGGCACAAGGGAGTGATGGAGGGCGTCGGATTCACGCGGGTAATGTGCTGCAGCGAGTCCCACAGCCCACAGCGCAAAAGCTGGTCCAACGTGCGCCCGACTTCAAACCTCCGTTACCATTATGGAATGGCTTACATTCTCAAGGTCCCTTGGTCGGGCATGTGAGTGATCAATCGGCAATCATTTGGGCTCGGGTACCTGTTTCTGGAACCTATGCGTTGGAGGTGGACATACCTAGCGACGGAGCCCATGCCCAGCGCGTGCTAGCGGTGGCCAGTGAATCCGAGGATTGGTGTCTGCGTTGGGAGGTTTCCGGTCTGAAAGCGAGTTCGGATTACCTGTATCGCATTCGTCGGGGTTCGGAGATGCTTTGGGAAGGCGACGATTATTCTTTTAAGACAGCACCCAAGCCGAATCAACCGGTTCAAGTCACACTGGCTTTTGGTTCCTGCGCCAGCTCTGAATCCTCCTCAATCTGGACAAGAATGAAGGACGAAGGGGCAGACGGCGTCGTGTTATTAGGCGACACCCCCTACATCGATGTAACAGATCTTGATCGCGTGCGTGATGCGTACCGGCGTTTCTCCAGTGTTCTTCCATTGGCCGAAACGCTGCGTTCGATCCCATTTTGGGGTACGTGGGACGACCATGATTTTGGCCGAAATGATTCTGACGGAACCTTGCCCGGCAAGGAAAACTCGCGTCTAGGATTTATGAATTATCGGCCCAACCCAACCTTCGGCCACGATGACCAAGGGATCTACACGAAGTTTCGATATGGCCCGATCGAGGTGTTTCTGTTGGACACCCGTTGGTTTGCCCGCACTGAAAAATCCTGGGCGGATCCCAACAAGCCGACCTTGCTTGGAAAGCGCCAATGGGAGTGGCTAAAAGCTGGTTTACTGGCGTCCGATGCAACCTTTAAGATCTTGGCTTGCGGGATGATCTGGGATGACAAGAAGAACACGGAATCAGACGATTGGGGAACCTATAAGCATGAGCGTCAAGCTTTGCAGAGCTGGTTGGGTGACAATCGAGTCGAGGGGGTCGTTTTGATCGGCGGCGATATCCACGTATCCCGGCTCCTCAAATACGATACCGTCGAGCAGGTAGGTTATCCCATTTACCAGTTCATTACGTCCCCCATGCATGGCAGCGTTATTCCGAGCTTGAATGTGCCGCACCCCGCTCTTATTCAATCTGCCGAGGAACCGTATGTTTTCTTGAACCTCAATGCCGACACAACAGTGACGCCGGCAACACTCCAGGCAGTCTGGATGAACCGGGACGGTAAGATAATCTTCGATACCAACATCGACCGTGATGAACTGTCACGCTCCAACTGAAGGATGAGCGCGCATGGTTGATGAGGGCAAGGTAACAACAGGGAAAACGTCGTTTCGTCGGGCCCAGTTGCGAATGCTACTGGCTACGATGTTTTGCTATTTGTTCTTCTACACGGGGCGACAAACAGCCGGCTTCGCAATTCCCGGAATTCATGAGGAACTCGGGATCAGC
>JABGZB010000162.1 GCA_018674955.1 Verrucomicrobiota bacterium
ATCGCCCGTTACTATGAGTTGGTGATGGTGCAAAAAAAAGAGGGCGAAGCGGCTGGCTTGCTGCGTAGGGATACCCTCGACAAAATTGTCCTCGGTCTGGCTCCGGGAGTGGAGCAATCCATCCCCATGAAAGAAATCAAGGGAGCCAAGTATTCAAACGTTTCCCTGATGCCCGAGGTTTTTGACACTCTATTGAAACCGGAGCAAATCGCCGACCTGGTGGCCTTTCTGAAAGAGGCAAAGGGGCCGGTCGTGTCAGCCCCGACTGAGGATATTCCGCCTCATCATGCGATCCCTTTGCCAGGCCTGCATGCGTATGCCCAAAAGAGCATTGCCGCTGGCGAGGAGATTGAGCTGCGCGTTAGCAGTGCCGTCCCTTATGAACTCTCCGTCGTGCAACTGGGCCCGGACCCGGAGAACCGGGACAAGGATCCGGTGCTCAAAACCTTTCGAGTCGACCAACCGCAGGTTCAGGCGATTCATCCTGGTTCTTACCTTCACGTGGCTAAGGCGTTGCCTGTTGAGAGACGCATGTCGCAGCTGACCCTGGAATGCTGGATTCGCCCGTTCCAGTTGTCTGGTTGGCAGGGATTGGTCACCCAGCACGATTATCCGGAGCGTTGTGGAGTTGGATTGTTTCTTAGCGAGGGAACCATCGTCTTTGGGGCCGGGGCAGGAGGCGCCTACGATCAAGCCGCCTTTCACCAAACCCAACCCGGGCTGATCAAGGCCCAGCAGTGGCATCATCTCGTTGCCAGCTGGGACGGGAAGAAAAAACGGATCTACGTGGACGGCAAACTTGCGGCCGAGTTCCCCTTTGCCGGAACGGTGCGGCCCGGTGAGACCGCCCTCCGCATCGGCGCCTATGGTCAAAAGGGAGAGGCTGTGAACTTCTATAATGGGGATATCGCCATGTGCGCCGTCTATGACCGGGCACTCGATGGTGAGCAAATCAAGAAACGCTTTTCCGATCGAGGCTTGAATGTTCCCAAGGATGACCACCTGCTGGCCTGCTGGCCGTTCACCGAGGAACGGGGTGTGCAAGTTGCCGATGCGAGTGACTTCGGACGAGATGGCCGGATCATCAACCGGGGAACCTGGATGATTGGGGGGCCAAGCTTCGACGCGACCGCTATCAAGCGACACGACTCGGTATATGATCCGACCAAGGATTCCAAACGTGGTCATGGGCTCCGCTTGGCTGCCGACGAAATATACAATGCTCGCTGGAAGGTGAATCATCGCTTTCGCGTTCCCGCCGACACCAAGTCGGGCGTTTACGCCGGGCGCTTCGACTTCAAGCTGAACGGCAAGCCGATGCGCTATCACACCTCGTTCATCGTGCGGCGGCCGGAGTCCAAGCCTAAAGCACCGCTACTGGTGCTTGTATCGTCAAACACTTGGCTGGCTTACAATTCGACTCCGTTCCCGGTCAACCATGGGCTGGGCTTGATCAACATGGGGACAGGCGGCCTGGCCAGCAGCCACCCGAAAGCTCCCAGATACAGTTGCTACAGTGACCACCACAACGGCCAGCCGACATACAAGATTGGCATGAAAGTGCCCTGGCCGGCGGGCGGTCCCAACAAGACCTACATAGGAGGAGGATACAGTCATTTGCTCCGTGGCGAGCGCTTCCTTCATCTCTGGTTGGACAAGCACGGTTACGAATACGACGTCGTCACGGATCATGACCTGCATCGGAATCCTGAGTTATTGAAAGGCTACCAAACAGTTGTCGTGAACGGGCATAGCGAATACTGGTCGGCCCGTGCTTACGACGGCTTCGACAATTACCTGAAAGCCGGCGGGGCGGCCGTGGTCATGTCCGGGAACACCATGTTTTGGCGCGTAAGCTTCGACGAGACTGGCGAGGTCATGGAGTGCCGCAAGTTCGGCAAGAGCATAGGAGGGCGGAATTTGGCCAAGGTGGGCGAACTATATCATAGCCATGACTTCAAGCGCGGTAGCCTGATGCGATTTTGCGGCTATCCAGCGTGGAAGCTGACGGGCCTGACTTGCGTTGGCTGGAGCGGCTTGAATTTCAAGCCGTATCGCGTCGATCTGCCGGACCACTTCCTTTTCAACGAACCCTACAAGATTGACCTGAAAAAGGGAGATGCCTTCGGCTTCGTTAACAAGAGCATTGGAGCAGTCGGTCACGAGTACGACGTACGTCTCTCGACGCTATTGAGGGCGACCAAGAACCCGGCACTGAAAGGGCTGGTAGAACCCAAGGGCATGCTCACGATCGCCAGTAGCCACGACAAGCGAAACATCCTCGATTTCAATGCTGACGCTCACAAGCAGCGGGTAGGGGGTGAACAGGCGATTGCAGAGATTATCTATTGGGAACGACCTCAGGGCGGGCGGGTTTTTCATACTGGATCGATCGCAACCGCCTGGGCCATGTATCACGATGAATTGTTAAGCAGACTGGTCAAGAACGTCCTGCATCACTTCAAGGTGACGCCGAAGAAATAACCATGAACCTCAAAATAGGAGCTTCGCTAATCCTGATTTCATGAACAACTCGGCGAAACTTCTGGTGCCCCGCCCTATCCACATTCCGAACACAACCAAGCCAAGCAGGTAGCCGCAGAGAATCGTCGCATCGACCTAGTGAATATTCACGGCGGCAGTGTGAGAGCAGGAATCACCCCGCTAGGCCGAAATGCATTGGCAAAAAAAAATGAAACCTTTCACCGCTTGACCAAGTCTAATGGGTGGTTCGACATTAAAATCATGAAATCCATACACCTCTCCAATTTACTTCCATTCAACAAAATCATGCGATCAATTTGTGTCCCAGCATTGGCTTACTCTACGACATTGAGCAAATAATCAACCCGTCCAGACTAACGAAAGCTCTGGCCCAGATTGGGTAACTCGATCACATGCGAATCCTCTCTCTCACCCTCCTTTCCTTCCTCTCGTATCTCATCGCCCTCTCGGCCGCCGAGAAGCCGAACATCATCTTCTTTCTGGTCGACGATTATGAAAAACCCGAGACCAGCCCCTACGGCGGCAATGTGCTGACGCCGAACCTGGACCGGCTTGCGGCCGAAGGCATGCTCTTCAACAACGCCTATGTCACCAGCACCGTGTGCACTCCCTCCCGCTACACGATGCTTACCGGCAGATACGCTGGCTCCTCAACAGCCAAGGAATTCCTGACGTTTTTCCCAAAAGGCCGGCAGTCCATGCCGGGGTTCAACGTCAGCCTCGAACAAGACAACATGAACGTCGGAAATGTGCTCGCCCGCAATGGATACGCCACCGGTTTTGTGGGCAAGTATCACGTGGGCCTCGAGCATGATGAGGGCTTTTTCAAGGAGGCAGGCCTTTTCAATATCCCCAAGAATATCGAATACACCGACGAACTCAACCAACACAAATACCGGAACGAAAAGATCCACCGAAAACTGATCAAGGACCGCGGTTTCACTTGGGCGAAGAACATCTACTGGGGGAACCTGAAGGATCCATTCAAGGGACACAACCCGGAATGGACCACCGCAGCCGCGATCGAGTTCATCGAAGAGCACAAGGATCAGCCCTTCTACCTGCATGTCTGCTCAACCCTGCTTCATGGCCCGAACGGTGAGTGGCACAATTCCCTCCTGAACAGGGAACTCGTAACCGGAGAAGGGATGATAGAAAAGCCCATCAAGAGCCAGCCCTCACGTGCATCCGTGATGAAGCGCATCAAGGCCGCTGGGCTCACGGAAAACGAAGCCGGCTACCTTTGGATGGATGACGGCATCGGCGTCATTCTCGACAAACTTGATGAACTCGGTATCGCGGACAACACCATCTTCCTCTTTGTTTCCGATCACGGATCAAGCGGCAAGGGCTCGCTCTTTCGCACCAAAGGCATGGAGGTCCCGTGCATCGTTCGGTGGCCGAATGGGATCAAGGCCGGAACGGTCTGTGATGAGCTTTTGCAGAGCACCGACTTCGTCCCCACCTGGCTCGAGGTCGCCGGCGCTGAGATCCCGAAAGGCTATCATTTGGATGGCATCAGCTTGGCGCCCCTGTTCAAGAACCCCAACCAGCCTTATCGCGACTATGTCTTTGGAGAAATGGGGGGCGCCCGTTCCATCAAGACCAAAGACTGGAACCTGATCACCCTGCGCTACCCGAAATATATCATCGCCTACGAAGACCGGAAACTCAAGCAGCTGACCGGCCTGACCGGCGGCATCTCGCGCGCCGGTTACACCCACAAGTATGCCTTCGACACCGACCAGCTCTATCACCTCGGACGGGATCCCGGCGAACAGGTAAACCTCGCGGGCGACCCCGAACACGCAATCCAGCTGAAGAAGATGATGCGGACACTTAGCGCCGTCCTCGAAGGCTTTCCGGACCACCCGTATGGCGAACTGTTTCCCGGCGGCGACACCACCGGCCCCGAAGAAGCCGCGGCATTGCTCAAGAGAGTGGAAATTGCCTACGGTTCGGACGCGAAGTCGAAAAAGAGACTGCTCAAGCGGCAGAGGAAGAAAAAGAAGAAGAATTGAACCCCAGCAGAAGTGATCGGCCATGAATAAGCAAGCCAATGACGGATAAAACTACAGCTCAAACAAGACGATCATTCCTGAAGAATACCGGCGCTGTTGGAGGAGCAGTCGCCTGTGGCTTGCGCCCCGCAACGTTGCTTGCTCAAGCGCGCAAGCAGACCTTGCTAAAGGACGGTGATCTTGAGACGGCCATCAAGATACTTAATCTCTTCAGCGAGAAATCAGAGATCGTCAACAAACTCTACCGTGCGATCTACGCCGCGCTGCAGGCGTCTCCAACGACTCGCTTTGAAGCCGTGAGCAAGGACGAAACCGTGCAGGCGCTTTGCCAGGAGCTGAACCGAAACCATCTGGGTGGCCCCATGCTCGGCAATCTGAAAGAGGATGGCGCTTCGGTATGGGTGCGCACGCTGAATCCTGCCAACGTAGTGGTGCAGGTAACCGTCAACGGAGAAACCAAGTCATTCGGCCCCGTTGAGAGTTCGTTTGACTCCGACCTGACTGCGACGGTGGCGGTGACCGGTCTGCCCCCTGGAACGACGTCCCTCTACCAGGTCTTCGTCGATGGCAAAGAAATTGCGGCTCCGGATCATGCCGCGATCAAGACCCCAAAAAAGAACGAAGCCTGCAACATCGTCTTTGGCACCTGCCAGCATCGCTGGGGGCTGGGCAACGAGAAGATGGCGGGCCAGATCGTCAGGCGCAAGCCACTCGCATTCCTGAACTACGGCGACATCGCAGTTCAAGATCGCCGGGCTGACTTTGGCATGCAACGGGCCGACTATGCGCTACGGGACTTTCATCCTGCCTGGGCCAATATTGTGAGTTCGATCCCAGTTTACACGTCCTGGGATGATCATGATTATGCGGATAACGACTGCTGGGGCCTGAAAGGGTTGGAGACTGAAGCAGTCAAACAAGGCACGCGAAAGATCTTTGCCCAATCCTGGAACAACCCGTACGACGGTTTTGGTGACGACGGTGGTGGGATATTTCATCACAGTCGCATCGGTCCTTGCGACGTGATCATGACGGATGGTCGCTACTTCCGTGAGGCGAAGGGCAAACATTGCTTCTTTGGCAAAGAACAGATGGCATGGCTGAAGAAGACCCTGCTGGCATGCCAAGGCCAGTTCATCATTCTGGCCGGTGGAACCATGTGGTTTGACTATGTCTCCGGGGGCAAAGACGGTCTTGGTCGGTTCGACCCGGAAGCCAAGGAAGAGATCTTCGACTTCATCGAAGCCAACCAGATCCCAGGCGTACTGCTTATTTCCGGTGATCGGCATGGCGCCCGTGGCTTCAAGACCGAACGACCATCCGGATTTACGTTTTACGAGTTCGAACCAGCAAGTCTCGGGGGCCGCTCCGGACCGCCGGCGAAGCCGAAGAAGGCCAAGAAACAGCAACTCTTCGGTATTGCTGGAAAGTACGCATTTGGGGAGTTCACCTTCGACGTTTCCAAACCTGATCCGGAAGTCGCGTTTAGTTTGATTGGTGAGAAAGGCGAGGTCATCTACGAGTTGGCCCTGACACGTAGTCAGCTGACACCTGGATGAACGCCAAGAATAAGGGAGTTACCGAGATCCGGAAATTGACCGTTACTTTTCCTAATCGTTGGACGTCTACTTCATGGCGTTTGCGCACCTTGTTCAGCCAATCATGAAATCAATCGCATCCTTACTTTTTCTCGCCGGCTCCATCGCAATCGGATCCGCTGCCGCCGGCCAACCCAATATCGTCTTCATCCTCGCCGATGACATGGCGTGGCACGGCACCGGCACCCAGATGGAATCGGGCTTCAGGCGCTCTGCCGGCAAGACCCGCCGCACGCCCCATCTCGACCGACTCGCCAAGTCCGGGATGGTCTTCAGCCGCGCCTTTTCCGCTGCCGGCATGTGTGCGCCTTCGCGCTGCAGCATCCAGACCGGAATGAGCGCAGCGCGGACAAAGTTCAGCGGCAATGGTAATTTTGGAACCACCTCCCGCGAAGTGACCTATGACGGTCGGCGAAACAAGGGACGTCTGATGCTGGAGCCATCGCCAATCGGCAGTATCGACCCGAAAGCCATCACCATGGCGGAGCATCTGAAACGCCTTGGCTACGCTACCGCGCATGTCGGCAAGTGGCATGTCTACGGCGGCGGTCCCGGCCAACACGGCTACGATGTGCACGACGGCGAGACTTCCAATAAGGAAGGCAACTCGAAGGCCCCGGCTGACCCTAAGAATATTTTCAGCATGACACGCAAGGCGATTGGATTTATCGAAGCGCAGGTGGCTGCGAAGAAACCGTTCTTCGTCCAGGTCTCCCACTACGCCGAGCACAATGCTGTCCAATATCTGGAGGAGACTTATGAAGCCTGCCTGCGCGACAAGAACATTGCGAATATCACGCCAGTGGCCCTGCGCAAGCGCGTCGCGCAGCGATCTGCGATGGTCGAGGACATGGACCACGGCATCGGTACGCTGATTGAGAAGCTCGATCAGCTCGGCGTCCGGGAGAATACCTACGTCATCTTTACATCCGACAACGGTCACTATCGAGACACCGGCGAGGAAAGGCTGTTGCGCGGAGACAAATGGTGGCTGTGGGAAGGCGGAATCCGCGTACCGATGATTGTCTCGGGGCCCGGCGTTGCACCCGGATCGAACTGCGATGCCAATGTGGTCGGCTACGATCTCCTCTCCACATTCGTGGAACTCGCAGGCGGTCATCCTGAGCAATTGAAGGATGTGGATGGCGTTAGCCTGAAACCGCTTTTCGATGGCAAACTCCCCGCACGGTTCACCAAGCGCAGTCTTCATTTTCACTACCCGCATCACCGCAATACCGCCCTGCATTCGGCTGTGATTCGTGGTGACCACAAGTTTTTCCGTTTCTGGGAACGACCCGGTTCGATGTATCTCTACAATCTGGAAAACGACATCCACGAAGGCTCCAACGTGGCCAATGACTACGCAGCCATCGCTCGGGAACTCGACCGGGAGATGGATCGCCATTTTGCCGCCGTCAACGCCAGTCAGCCCAAACCGAATCCGAATGCCAATGCTACCTATAAGCCATACGACCCCGATGCTCCGGAGGCGGCGGCGCACGTCAATAACCCCGCAGTCAAGAAGCCTAACGATCCGGCGGCCAAGAAGCGGGAACGCCAGAAACGGCGTGATGCCAAAAAGAAAGCTCGCGACAGGTAGCGCTGACGGATCAGTTCTACTTTACGCGGCCGAAGAGTATCGGTTTGCGATTGCGTAGCCGAGGGTTGGCGCCTATTGGTAGGGCTACCCTGTTTCCCGGCGAGGACGATATCGGACCAGTTGCAGGGGGAGTCGGTATCACAATTTAATACGAAAACACTATGAATTACTCAAACGATTTCAAGCACGGCCTGTATCGCCGCGATCTAATCAAAGGCGCGGCGGCGGCCAGCCTGGGTATAGCGACCAGAGCTTTCGCAGCGCCGAAAGACTCTGGGAAACCTTCAAAGTCACCGAAGAGTGATTTGATCCAACGGGAAAATGCCAAGCTCGGCACTCGTGACTGGCTACTCACCAAGACGCGCACTGTACCCGGGAAGATCAATAATATCCTACTCAATGGGCGTAGTCAGGTGATTGAAGGGTACTGCTCCGCCAACAGCGTGCGGGCTGGGGAGAAGTTGCAGATCATGGTGAGTGCGAACCCGGAGTCCGCGTTCAAGTTAGAGGTCTTTCGCACCGGTTACTACAACGGAGACGGGGCCCGGCTGATGAAACGTTTTGATTCGCTCAAAGGCATTACACAGCCGGATCCGCCTGTTGGTGTAAACTATGTGCGCGAATGCCAATGGGAACCGTCGGTGGAATTCGAAATCCCGAAAGATTGGCTGAGCGGCGTCTACCTGGGGAAGCTGACAGCAGAGAAGACCGGGACCCAGAGTTACGTCATCTTCATCGTCCGCGATGACCGCCCCTGCGATTTTCTCTTCCAATGCAGTGATCTGACCTGGTCGGCCTACAACCGCTGGCCGGCCGACTATTCCATCTACACCCCACATGAGGAGGGATACTCCACCATCGGTGTGCCCAGCGGGACGGTGAGTTTCGATCGGCCTTATGCCTTGTTCACCCATCCCGTGAACAAGATCAAGAAATCAGGCGGTTCGGGTGAATATCTGCCCTGGGAATTCCCCCTGGCCTTTTGGATGGAGCAACACGGTTACGATGTCTCCTATATTTCAAACATCGACACCCATGCTGACCCGGACGGCCTACTGCGCACGAAAGGATTCATTTCTGTGGGTCACGACGAGTACTGGACATTGGACATGTACAACAACGTTCTCAAAGCTCGTGATGAAGGAGTCAACCTGACCTTCTTCGGTGGCAATTCCGTTCTCTGTGTTGTTCCGATGCTGCCCGCCTGCAACGGGACGCCCAACCGGGCCACGCGGCGCGAAGGCTGGTTCATACCCGTGGCAGGTGAAATTCCGGAAGAGAAGAAACGAAATATTCTCAACCAGCCGGAATTTGAACCGAACATGGGGCCGGATGGGGCTCTGCTTATGGGAGGACGATTGGACAACCAACAACCCAGCGGACGCGGCATCGGCTCAGGCGATTGGACCTGTGCGATGCCAGAGCATTGGCTTTTCGAGAGCACAGGTATGAAGAAGGGAGAGTCGATCAAAGGTCTCCTCGGTTGGGAATGGCATGGCGCTCCCGCCATGGACCTGCCGGGCATGAGTATTGTTGCGAAAGGTGATGCCACGGTGAACAGAAAGGCCGTGGGGCACTACAGCGCCACGCTCTACGACGGCCCCAAGAACAACGTCATCTTCAACGCCGCCACCATCTGGTGGGCTAACGGTCTGTCCAGCCCCCCGGGGCATGTCAATCCATCAAGGCACGGGGTGACTCAACAAGGCCCGGACAAGCGCGTACAACAAATTACACATAACCTGTTCAAGCGAATGATCGCGTAAAGAATTTAAATGAAACGAACCACGGCACAGGTTCTGTCCGTTCTGTTGTTTTGCCTGGCATCGCACGCCGCCGAACAGACGCAACAAAAGCCCAACGTCCTCTTCATCGCCATCGATGATCTTAATGACTGGACGGGCCTTTACTGACCTTAATCAACACGTCGAAATGATGTTCTCGATAACGAACGAAATATAGAATATGATGAGAAACATGAACCACACAACGAGCAGCAGCGTATCATGAAGATGAGATTTTTGATGACATTGATGTTCGCCGGTCTGTGTGTCTCAGTGCCGAGGGCACAGGGTGCCGAGGGGCATGCGGGGGATTCTGGAAAAAAGGTCGCATCGATACCGGTAGATGTGTCGGCTTTTGCGCAGGAGATCGATCGGTTGGTGGCCGGCGAACTGAAGCGGCTCGAACAGGAGCCTCGCCCGGAGATTGACGATTACACCTTCTGCCGCCGCATCCACTTGGACGCCATCGGCCGAATTCCGACGATTGATGAGTTGGAGAGCTTCGTCAGCGATGACCGCTCAGACAAGCGCGCCCGGCTTATCGAACAGCTTCTCAATTCAAAGGGCTACAACAGCCACTGGTATAACTATTGGGCGGATCTTCTGCGGGTGAAGGATGTGGGAGACAAGCTGCATCACTCGGGGAATTTCTCGGAATGGATCAAGGATTCAGTTCGAGGCAACAAGCCATACAACGAGATGGCGCATGAGTTGATCAACGCAAGCGGCGAACTCTACAAGCCGGGCAATGGGGCCACCGGGTTCTACGCCCGTGAACCAATGCCATTGGATCATCTGGCCAATTCAGTGAAAACCTTTATGGGCATGAGCATTGAATGCGCCCAGTGTCACGACCACCCGTATGAGGATTGGACGCAGCAGGATTTTTACAAGCTGGCGGCGTTTGCTTCCAAGACTCACCTGCGAGTAGACCCATTGCCCAAGGATGAGAAGGAGACCTACGCTAAGGATCGTCGGATCCTGAAGCACCGGGATTTCGATGAGTGGATTGTCTACCGCGAATCCATTCGGGTGAAACATGCCGCCATCTATGGCACTGGCACTGGCTTCATGCGTTTGCCGCATGATTACCAGTACACGGATGGCGAGCCTCATCAGATCATGGAGGCGGATGTCCTCTTCGGCAACATGCCCAAGGTGAATTATCAGATGGCCAAGGAGAAGCTGGAGTCGCTTCCAAAGCATCATTTCGGACCAGGGATCAACGCCCGCAGATCCATGGCGGATTGGATGACTTCCGCGGACAATCCCATGTTTACGAAAGCGACGGTGAATCGCCTGTGGTACAAGATCATGGGAACAGAGCTGGTTGGTCAACCGGGCGGCTTGACTCTGGAAGAAATGGGGAAACATCCTGCGCTGACCAGGAAGCTGATCTCGATCATGAAAGCATCAAAGTACGATGCGAAAGTATTTCTGAGCGCTCTCTTCAATAGCCGAACCTATCAGAGCAAGATCCTGGCATTGAGCACCACGTCTCCGGCGTATGTCTTGGACGGACCTGTTGTCAGGCGTCTTGCGGCGGAAGTGATTGTCGATTCTTTCCTGAGCTTGAAAACGGAGACGCCAGACAAATACGTGGCGACTGAATTCCATTGGGACGGGTTCACTCACTTCTATGAGAAATCGCAGGATATGACAGTGAAGGATTTTGTCGATTATTCCGTCAAGGGACCGGGCCGGGGACGTTTTCAAGCCCGGGAAGAGAGAGAAGCTCAGGGGCGAAATGGTGATATGGGGCCGAATGAGTTATGGCGTGTATCTACATTTGGCCGGAATTACAGGAGGCATTGGATGGCTATGCTAATGGGAAAATCCAACCGTGAATTGATCGATGGTGTGAATCTGGAGCCGGATATTCCGCAGATTCTGTTCATGATGAACGGGCTTGGTATTCCCGAGGATGCCTTGATCTATCGCAAACTCAGCAGCGCTGCGAATCATAGGAAAAAAATGGAGCTCATCTGGAAGGCGATCTTGGGCCGCCTGCCCAGGGATTCGGAGGAGCCCTTGTTCAAGAATACGCCGGATGATGTGATGTGGGCTTTACTCAACTCCAATGAATTTAGATTTGGGAGATAAAAAGATGAATCGTAGAGATTTTATTTACCGTGTGGGCATGGCGGGAATGTCATTGCCGTGTTTGAATGCGACAGGGGCTTCGGCGCAGACCTCCAAAGCGAAGTCGGTCATTTATATTTTCCTGCAGGGAGGATTGAGCCAGTACGACAGTTTCAATGTTGAAGTCGATAAGCCTGTTCTCGGGAAATCGACCATCATCAAAAGCAATGTCGATGGAGTTCGGGTCAGCAACTATTACCCGAAGCTGGCCAGGCAGATGGACCAGGTTCTTGTGTTGAACGCCATGAAGACCAATCAAGGAGCTCATCCTGCGGGAATCTACAAGATGCTGACCGGCTACAATCCGCGTTCCACGGTCACTCATCCGGAATTGGGCGCCTGGGTGAACAAGTGTCTGACGAGAGAGCGGGACAGTCTTCCGAATTTCGTCAGCATCGGCAACGGGCGCGCTGGCAGCGCCGGCTTCTTCCCTGGGCAATGGGCGGCTCTGCCGGTCAAGGATCCTGACAAGGGAATTGATTTTGTTAAGCGAAACGAATCCTTAGGAGAGAACGCGTTCAAGAAGCGCCTCAATATTCTCGACTCCCTGAACAAGGATTTCGAAAAGGACTTTGGCTCCAAGGACACTCGATCTTATGTCGATACCTACGCTGGTTCGTTGAAGTTCATGAACTCGAACGACATCGATGCCTTTGAGCTGAAAAACGAGAATCCTCATATTGTTAATTTGTACGGCAAGAGCGAATTCAGCCGCAGCTGTCTCATGGCTGGACGTCTGGTGGAGCGCGGCGTGCGGTTCGTCAAAGTGAATCTGGGTGGATGGGATTACCACGATGGTATCTATGACAAGATGCCGGCCAATGCCAACAGACTTGATAGTGGTTTGTCCTCCCTGCTCACGCACTTGGGTCAGAAAGGATTGTTGGATTCCACGTTGGTCGTTGTGTCGACTGAGTTTGGAAGGAAGCCCGACGTGAATCCCAACAGGGGTAGGGATCATCATCCGGATGGCTTCACTTGTTTGATTGCGGGAGCCGGGGTGAAAGCCGGTCAAATCTACGGATCGACCACCAAGGACGGGAAGCATGCGGACGAGGATGTTTTGGATGTCACTGATTTCAACGCATCCATCGCCTGGCGTCTCGGCATTGATCCCGGCTATGAGGAGAACTCAGCAAGTGGTCGTCCCTTCGAACTGGCCAACAAGGGGAAGGCCCACAAGGAACTGTTTAGCTGAAATAGGGTGAGCGCATTCGCTCGATTCAAATCGCCTGGGCCAAGATGAATATCAATATGAAGACCATAAGAATTGCCGTGCTACTGCTGGCGCTCTCGCTTGCCCCAATCACCGTCTTCACGGCGAAGCAGCAACCGGATCGAACGTCAAATGCCAGTTCGACTCGAACTTTGCCCAACATTCTGTTCATCGTTTCCGATGATCATGGCTGGGGGGATTTGCCGTCGAATTGGGAGAAAACCGAAGTGCGACTTCCGACGCTGGATGCGCTGGCCGCGAAAGGTGTGCGGTTTCCGAACTACCATACCGTCCCGCTCTGCGGACCATCTCGCGCCTGCATATTTACCGGTCAATACTCAACGGAGAACGGGATGTGGCGCGGCCCCGGAAAGCAGCCTCTTGGATCGCCGGGATATCGAGGCATTAAGCGCGACGTGAAAATGCTTCCGGAGCATCTCGCCGAAGCCGGCTATAGAACGGGAGCCTTCGGGAAATGGCACCTGGGCGAGCTTGAAGGAGAAATTCCGAACGATCGCGGGTTCGACGAGTTTCGCGGGTTTCTCAAAGGGGCGCATCCCTATTGGATCAAGCCGGGCAGGTCGAAGATCATGCACAATCGCGAACCGGACCAAACCTCGGAGGGGCACACGACCGAGTTGTTCACTCAATGGGCTGAAAAGTTCATTCGAAAGAACGCCGCCAAGGATGATCCCTTCTTTTGTTACCTCGCTTACAACGCCGTGCACGGTCCGCTGCGCACCGATGAATCGAAGCCAGCCTCTGCGCCCGAGGCCTGGGTGAAAAAGGCCCTGGACCGGGGCGTCAGTTTCCTGCGCAGCGACTACGTCGCCATTCTCGAACACATGGATCACAACATCGGACGGTTGGTGGATCTGTTGGATGAGCTGGGCATCGCGGACAATACGCTCATCGTGTTCGTCAGTGACAACGGAGGCTGCACCATGGACGAAGGCGCAGCTGGCGGCAGATTCCCCGGAAACAATGGCCCATTCAGTGGGGGCAAAGCCACCACCTATCAGGGCGGCCTAAACGTGCCGTTCCTGATGAATTGGAAAGACCGACTACCCCAAGTGATGATCTCAAATGATCAGGTGATGCATTGCGATATCTTCGCCACCTTGCTGGACGTTGCGGGCATCTCGGTCCCGAAGATGAATGGCAGGAACCCGGTTCGCGGGATGTCCCTGATGCCTCACATGCTTTCGGCTGGAAAGAAAACCATCTCGGAGCGAAGCATGATCTTTGAACTATGGGGCAACATCGGTCTGCGAAAGGGGGATTACAAACTCTGGGGCGACATCGGGAGGGATTACTCCCCGGATTGGGACGCCCTTGTCGCCAAGTTGAAGCACGCTAATCTTGCCCTCTTCGATCTCAGCAAAGACGTCGCCGAGAAGAAAGATCTGCGAACGGAGCTCCCTAAGGTTTACGACTCGCTGAAGAAGGAGCTGATCAACCATCTTTCTAACATCAACACAGAGTATCCCGGCGGTGGAAGTCCCAAAGGTCTGAAAAAAGAGAAATCCAAACCCCAGACAACCACACCTAGCCCGGCACCGAAACGCGGGTCGCAGGATCAGTTCTTCAAGAATCGGGACCGGAATGAGGATGGAGTGATTGCGCTGGAAGAATACATCGGCAACCCAAAGGGTCGCAATGTTCCCGCCCTGACCAGGCGATTCAAGAAGATCGATTCAAATGGCGACGGCAAGCTGCAGCTGGACGAATTGAAGAAGTAAACAACCAGGAGCTTAACTATGGTAAAACATTGCGAACAGAACTCAGAACTTAGCCGCCGAGAACTCCTGAAGAGCACGGCCGCTGCCGGCCTGGTATTGACTGCTGGTGTCGGGGGCACATCCCAAAGCATCGCCGCGGCTCCGGCCGGTGGCAATCCCATCTGCAAAGAAAACGCCAAGCCCGGCACTCGCGACTGGTTGCTCACCAAGACCGACATCACGAAGAACGAACCGGTGGAGTTGTGGCGCTCCCCGCGCATCGAGGGTTACTGCTCGGTGACGAGTGTGAGCGCCGGCGACACGATCAAGATTATGGTGAGCACGAACCCGGTCTCCGAGTTCAGTCTGGAAATCTTCCGCACGGGGTATTACGGCGGCGATGGCGGACGGTTAATGAAGCGATTCGATTCGCTGGATGGCAAGACCCAACCCACTCCCCCGGTCGGCGAACGCAGACTACGTGAATGCAAGTGGGAACCATCGGTGGAATTTGAAATTCCCAAGGATTGGTTGAGCGGCGTCTATCTCGGCAAACTCACGGCGAAGAAAGGGGGAGTGCAGAGTTACGTCATTTTCATTGTGCGTGATGACCGGCCCTGCGACCTGCTTTTCCAGTGCAGCGACCTGACCTGGCTGGCCTACAATAGCTGGCCCACCAACGAGTATTCGCTGTACCACAACGACAAGAATGGTTACACGGGATATAAGAAAAGGAAGAAGTGGAGCACCGATGCAGTCGACACCGGTTGGGTGGATTTTGACCGTCCCTACTCGCAGTTCTGCCAGGATCATCTGGTCAAGAATCCCAAGTCCGTGGGTACGGGGGAATTTCTGCTTTTGGAATTCCCGCTCTCCTATTGGATCGAACAGCAGGGATACGATGTGTCCTACATTTCGAATGTAGATACCCACACGGACGGACCCGGACTAAAACGTGCCAAGGGTTTTATCTCCGTCGGCCACGACGAGTATTGGACGCGAGAGATGTACGACAATGCCATTGCTGCCCGGGACGCAGGCGGTAACTTTGCCTTCCTGAGCGGCAACTCGGTCTGGGGTGTCGTGCCTTTGCTACCCTCCGCTGCAGGGAATCCTCACCGGATCATGCACCGCGCAGGCAAGTTCCTAGGCGAGGAGAACAGCAGGATGTTGCACAAGCGAAAAGGCTGGACCTCCACGTTTCCGGCCGGACCTGATGGAGCGTTGCTCATGGGGGGACGCACCGCCGGAATCGGCGGTGGCGATTGGACCTGCGCCAAGCCCGATCATTGGCTGTATGAAGGCACGGGGATGAAAGAAGGTGATAAGGTCGAAGGTCTCATCGGCTGGGAATATCACGGCTCTCCGATCAAGAATTTACCCGGCATGGAGGTCGTCGCTCACAGCGAGGTAAAAGCTGGCAAAGGAAAGCCTCGGTCTCCGCATGTCGCCACGGTCTACAACGGGCCCAAAGGCAATGTCGTATTCGACGCCGGGAGCATCTGGTGGGCGCAGGGCTTATCATCGCCTCCCGGTCACGTGCTCCCCGCCAATGGGGCCGCCCGGCCGCAAGACCCGGACAAGCGCGTGCAAAGCATGATGAAAAACGTGTTCGATCGGTTCATCAAGTAAATGCTAGGAAGCGAAAAAGGAACCATTGAAATGAAAATCCTGACAACAATCATCGCATCCATTTTGCTGATACAGAGCGCGGCCAACGCCAGTGAAGCAAATGATCCCGGCCAACAGGATAAGAAGCCAAATGTACTGTTCATCGCCATCGATGATCTGAATGACTGGACCGGCATGCTGAAGGGCAATCCACAGTCCCGGACGCCTCACATGGATAGGCTGGCTGCCAAGGGAATGCTATTTACCAATGCGCATTGTGCGGCGCCCGCCTGCGGTCCTTCACGGTCTGCCATCATGAGCGGGATCAGGCCGTCGACATCTGGGAATTACATCAACAAAAGTTCCCTGATCCATAACCCGATCCTGAACAACTCGGTTTTGCTGCCTGAGTTTTTCGGGCGGAATGGCTACTACGTTTGCGGCGCCGGAAAACTTTTTCACGGTTACCATTTCAATAATGAAGTAAAGGGTCGGGGCTTTGATGAGTATTACCCGAGCAAAACGCAGGACCTTCCTTCCTTCGAGGGACTCAAATTTGCATCCAAGTTGCCCCTGAACGGGTGGGCAAGGCAGGCGGATTGGGGACCATGCCTCCCGGGCGTAACGGTGGATGACCACCCCGATGGCAAGACCGCCAACTGGGCGACGAAGAAACTGCTTGGAGGAAATCTGAAAGAACCGTTCTTTCTGGGAGCCGGCATCTTTATGCCGCATCTGCCCAACTACGCGCCTCAGGAGTATTTCGACCGATTCCCTCTGGAGGACATCAAGCTTCCGGAAGGTTTCCGGGAAGATGACCTGGATGATGTGCCTGCGGCTCATGCCAAGATGGCTCACAATCCGTGGTTGAATAGAATCAGGGCGACGAATCAATGGAAGCCGGCGATCCAAGCCTACCTGGCGTGCACGGCCATGGTGGATGACCTCATTGGCCAGATCGTTGAGGCGCTTGAGAATTCCAAGTACGCCGGCAACACCATCATTGTGCTGTGGAGTGACCATGGCTTTCAGCTTGGCGAAAAAGAACGTTGGGCGAAATACTCCCTCTGGGAAAGGGCCACGCGAGTCAATATGGTATGGGTGGCGCCGGGCGTGACCAAGCCGAGATCGACCAGCGCTAGGCCTGTGAACTTGCTCGATATTTATCCGACGCTGGCCTCCCTGACCGGGTGCA
Organism: Verrucomicrobiota bacterium; assembly: GCA_018674955.1. GTDB lineage: Bacteria > Verrucomicrobiota > Verrucomicrobiia > Limisphaerales > UBA1096 > UBA1096. Next base: position 17,394 of record JABGZB010000162.1, read on the forward strand.
CCCCGCCTGAAGGACAGCTGGAAGGGAACGATCTCTCTGTATTAATGAAGGACCCTGATGCTGCATGGGTTAAAGCGACTGTAACCACTTTCGGTTATAAGAATTACGGCGTTCGATCCGAACGGTATCGATATATTGTATACGAAGACGGAACAGAAGAGTTGTACGATCACGCGAAGGACAAGTGGGAATGGCTAAACCTCGCGGATAATCCTGAATACGCGGCGATCAAAAAGAAGATGCTTAAAGAGATTCCCGCTCATCATGAACCCTACGGCGTTGCGTATAAAGTGCCTAAGCGCAAACGGAAGGGCCAATAGATACATAGGATAACATTATGAAAGACTCCAAGAAATCTACGGCTGGCCTGCATCGCCGCGATCTCATCAAAGGCGTGACCGCCGCAGGTCTGGGCCTTGGGGCGGCGGGGTTAAACTGATGCTCGTCCCGATGAAAAGATTATTCAGCTTATTGACTGTGTTTTATTTTGCGGTAGTCATGCCGCTTCAAGCGGCTGAAAAGCGACTGCCTCTCAAGGGTGAAGTGTTCATCATTCAGGAGCATACTGCTTTCCTGATTCTACCCAAACAACCCAAAGCAGGAAAACCGATCCCGTGGGTTTGGTACGCGCCAACCCTGCGTGGGTTGCCGTCAAATTCAGAGAAATGGATGTTCGAGCGGTTTCTTAAGGAGGGCATCGCCATTGCCGGTGTGGATGTGGGGGAATCCTATGGCAGCCCGAAGGGCAGGGCAGTTTACACCGCTCTACATGAACACTTGGTCAAGAAACGGGGCCTTGCCAAAGAGGCCTGTCTCTTGGGCCGGAGCCGGGGCGGTCTCATGCTGTATTGCTGGGCGGTGGAAAATCCGGAAAAGGTTCGCTGTATCACCGGCATTTACCCGGTCTGCAACATTGCCAGCTACCCCGGTCTCAAGCGTGCTTGCGGGGCTTATGGTTTAACCGCCGAGCAACTTGAGGCTGAACTATCCAAACACAACCCCATTGATCGACTGGCTCCTTTGGCTAAGGCGAAGGTACCCATCTTCCATATTCACGGCGACAAGGACGGCGCCGTTCCCTTGGACAAAAATTCCGCCCTCATCAAGGAACGCTACGACAAGTTGGGTGGCTCCATGACGCTGGAGATCGTCAAGGGTCAGGGCCACAACATGTGGCTCGGCTGGTTCCAAAGCCAAAACTTGGTGGACTTCGTCATCACA
>JABGZB010000163.1 GCA_018674955.1 Verrucomicrobiota bacterium
CAGTCCCGATCAAAGCATCCGTGAGGGTCGATCGGATTTGCTGTGTGGTTAACCCCATTCCGTGCTTCAACGAGGCGTTTTGGGTGTCGCCTCCGTACCCAAGAAACTGACCTCCATGATTCCAGAGAACCAATCCATATCGCTCGGCGGGATACTTGGCCATACCCCACTTGATGAAATCCTTGAGCACCGCCGGGTCATCCATGCTGTTGCTTTCTGATAACGACTCAATAATCTCGGAATGGAAGGTGACTTTTCTACCATCGGTGTCTTCACCGATAAGCAACCGATTCACTCCATTGAATTTTTTGGGGTCAATTTTGTTTTTAAACTTCCACAACTTGGTCCCACGATCCTTGGTGTTGATATCAACCTGAACAACGATATTGAAATCTTCGGAGCTTCCAGCCTGTTCCATTTCCAAAAGATCATCCCGCATGGCTGTAGTAAGGTTGTGGTCAGCATGGCCGTAGATCAGCACCGTCCATTTGGCGGGTAGTGCAAAAGCCGCAGCGGGAAGCAGTGAGAGAGCGAAAAGGAAACTAGCGAAACGACGTGTGTGCTTGATGTTCATGATTTATTTTTTAATGACGAGAGTAATCGGACTAATAATTCCAAGTGTAAGCGGATTGGCCGGGTACAATTTTCAATTCACTCACTTTAAACCGATCGATGATCTCAATGGCTTCGACTGTGACTCGTGCGCCAAAAATAAAGTATTGGGGCGCTTCCTTCCGATAACCATACTTTGGCACGTATTCATACATCGGTCCCTTGCTCCCGTCCTTATAGAGCAATCTCGCCTTGAGTCCAATCAGTTTAGCGCTGTCACCGTTTAGTCGCAATTTTATGCCCTGGTTTTGGATTTTATTCGTGTAATAACGAACACCCCCATTGTAATCAGGGATCACCAAATCCGGCCTGTTGTCTTCGTTAAAATCCCCGGAGCCGATGGTTCTTGGATAGCTCCTGTTCGCTGCGATGCCGCTATTTCTCCGAACCTCAAACGAGCCACCAGCAGCAATGCGGTTTATCAGAATCAGGTTGCTGGTGTTTGTTTGCGGTTCGGTGTCATCGTAAAAATCGGCGAACCCCTGACACAGAGCGATGTCGAGGGAACCGTCCAAGTCGATGTCTTCCACAGCGATGCCAAACGTTGGCGCAAACTGTACGGACTCCGGAAGATCGAACGGCTTAAAGCTGCCGTTGTCGTTCAGGAACAGCTTCGTGTTGAGTGTGTCGAGAGTGCGGTATTTCGGTGCAGCCTCAAAAACATCCCCTACTCCCTCCAACTGAAATGAACCATGATTGCGATACATCAACCCGCGAATGGGATTGTTTGCTCTGAACCTGGCCAAGCCAGATTTGAGAATATTTTTTCCCTTGGCTTGAAACGTCTCGTAGAGCCGCGTGCCCCCGTCGTCTTTGTGGAAGTACAGCCGATAGTTGTTTTCGGCATATCGATTCAGGGAACTGTTGCTCCCCCAGTTTCCTGCGAGTAAATCGTTGCGGCCGTTGCCGCTGAAATCGAAACAGGCCAGGCTGTTCCAGTTCCCGATGCCGGATTGAATGCCCAAGGCTTTTGTGATGTTGACGGCCTCCCGCTCGGTGATTCGAAAGACCGTGACCTCCCCGCCGTCCGGAGCGATCACCAACTCCTGTCCCCGCCGGCCGTCCATGTCGGCAAACACCATGTCGTTGACCGGAAGTTCCATCGGCAACTTGTGCATGATGCGCGGCTTATCCCCCGGCTTGGCCAAGCGCAACTCCATGATCAGCGTCTTTGCGGCCAAGGGGTAATGACCAAGCGGTGTCCCGCCGCCAAGCGCGACAGCGGCGACCTCCGGGAGGCTGGGATGCCGTGTCACAGCCAAGCAGGAAAAGTTGACCGGCAGCGCATGCGCCCACGTCGCAGAGCGGGGGCTGTGCACGTCCTCCGTGATAAACAACCGGCTCTCGAATTGCTGAAGATTGCTGAGTTGACGCTGCAGCTCCAATCGCATCAATTTCTGACCAACGGACAGGTGGGTGAAATCGACCAAGTCCCAACGGGTGCGCCGGGCGGAGCGGTTCTTCTCCTTCAGATCATCTTGAAGGGAAACATTTTGCACAGTGCCACCGCTGCTGATCCTCACGATGGCGGGGTCTTTGCCGGCCGTCGAAATGATCGGCTCAGTCAAAAAATGGTTTCGCGAAATACCGGGCTGGAAGTGTTCTGCGTTCAATTGATTCGGGGAGTGCCGGAATGATTGCTGAACCGGTTGCTCGTCGAACAAGGTTTTCGCCGGTGCAACGTTTTTTGAGGTGGCCACCTCACCGGTCAAATCATCATCTGTGAACGTAATGAGCGAGTTGCGTTTCACGTTGTCGATGAAAGCAACCTTGTTGCCAACGCGGTATTCCAGTCGGCTCGATGTTTTGTCTGCAAGCCACGCAAACGTGACCTCGGGACTGTCTGAAGAACAATACCTTGAACCGGTACGAATCTGTTTGGTTTGCCGGACAGAACCTTGAATAAAGACAATGGTGGCACCAATCCCGTACGTGTTTTTGGTTTTGGAGCGTACTCGGACTTTTATCCTGTCGGAGCTCGTAATGTTTTCGTAAATCGTGCAAACAGGATTCGATTGCCGGAGCCTCGGAAGGCTTTCGCCGAGGAGTTGCCTGCCCGGCAGATAGAGCGAGAAATTATTCAGCACAACGTCCAGATCGCCGTCGTTGTCCAAGTCGGCGAGACAGGCGCCGTGAGAGATGCCGTCCAAATCAAACCCCCAGTCGGCGGACCGGTCTCGAAAGGTGAGATCGCCCTGGTTCCGAAAGCTTAAATTCTGATCCAGCTTGGAGTGTCCGATCTTGAATGTCTTCTCGACCAAATCTCCCCGGCCGCCTGTTTGGATACTTAGCTTCATCAGGTCATTCTGAACATCCGGATTTTCCAAATCGTAGCTAAATCCGTTCGTGACGAGCAAATCCTGGTAACCGTCCAGATCGACATCCATAAATATGGGGCACCACGACCAATCGCTTGAATCGAGTCCGCTGTAGTTGGCGATTTCATGAAACTCCCCTTCACCCCGGCCGATGAACAACATATTTCGCCTGTATTCCCTGATGGCGGATTGATCCGTCGGGGCATGTGAGTGGATGGCATGTGGGAGCTGCATCTTGCGGGCAGGTAGAGAATAATTCAACATGTCCACCACGACGAAGTCCGAAAACCCATCATTGTTTATATCCGCCACATCCACGCCCATCGAAAACGCCGGGGTCATTTTGTTCAGCCCGGTAATGGCATCGTCAAAGCCATTGGCAGACGAGAAATAAAAGTAATCAGCGCCCTCCAAGTCGTTGCAGACGTACAGGTCATCCCGGTGATCGTTATCGAAGTCCGCGAAGATGGAACCCAGCCCCCAGTTGCGTGCCGTCGCTACTTCGTCGTCGGGAGCGTTTGCTTGTAACTGCGACAATGTTGTAACTCGAAATTCCCCCGTGCCGTCGTTGAGCAGCAGGTAATCCGGCGTACCAGCCTCCAAAACTTCGCCGCCCCGAATGTAAAATCTTCCCTTGTCGTATTGCGTTCCTGTCTTGGAATCGGTGACGCTTTCCAAGGTTTGTACGTTGTTGGCGAAGCCCAGCTTGAACTTGAGACCCGGGTTGTTGCGGATTGAGGTGGAGCGGTACGTTGCCAAATACACGTCCAAGTCACCGTCCCGGTCGATGTCTGTCATCGGCGTGCTATAGATGGCAAGAGAGTCGCCCTCCGGCAGTGCGATTGCGGACTTGGAAAAGCCGCCGCGCTTGTCGTTCATCAGGATGATCACCCCTTGGCCAAGCGTGCCCACGAGCAAGTCAAAATGCCCGTCGCCGTTCAGGTCGGCAAAGGCAGCGCTCGTTGACGGAACACCCGCGCACGCCACGTCGTCATCCGCGACGGGCTGAAACCGGAAGCCCCCGAGGTTGCGGTAAAGTACGTTGTCATTTTCGAGCCCGCAAAAGTAGAGGTCGAGCAGGCCGTCTCGATCGAAGTCGCCCGCCGCCACGCCGGAGCCGTTGAGCAACACCTGATTTTCAGCGGCAGCAGCGACGCTTAGCTCATTGCGAAACGTCGCGCCGGACTGCACAGCATCAATCAACCGAAACCCCGCTTGGCCAATGCCCTGGCCAAGTTTGAGTGGCTGTTGCTCAACCGCGAATCCAGCGCCAGCCGAGGCCAAGGCCAGGCACCGTGTGATAAATTTTTTCAATCCAGTCATTTACTAATTCAGCGATTTGTCGGCATACAGCATATCATTATTCCCTGTACTCTCCCTCTCCCCGGCCCTCTCCCGCTGGGAGAGGGAGCTTGGACAAGCGCGTTCCCTTTGATTCCTTCTCCCTCAGGGAGAAGGCGGCCGCAGGCCGGATGAGGGTGAAAAACCCTCGGATAGCTTTATTAAGGGCTACTGTTCAACCGACCCATTAAGCAGCAAAGCCCACCTTTCGGTGGGCTTTGCGTTTTAGCAATCTTTCTGAGTTTCGATTACTCCAGATCTTTAATCCGGTAGTAGCCAGCGTTCCCAGTTGTGCTTTTCTCAGCGTGGAAGTTTACCGGGCCGTTCTCGATCGGCTCGCCGACATCTTCCCATTGAATAGCTCCTGTCTCATCAGGGCTTAGAGAGGCGGTGCGTTGCACTTGGTATTTTGGAGCACCTCCGGTCCATCCGACGAGGATGCCACCGTTGATGGCCTCGTATTTCACAATGCTCGTGCTGCGCTTGATCAAGCTGTTATCTCCGTGCACATGGACAAAGTAGGTCTGATCGATGAGATCGCCATTATTTGTCTCAGCGCGCAATTCAACGAAATCGCTCTCGGCGTCAGCCGGGACATCCCATTTGACGATGTTGTTCTCCACGGTCACCCCTTTCGGTCCGTTGAGCAACATCACTTCGTATTCCTGCCCGTCGGTGAAGACGTTCGGCGTGTAGGAGTAGGTTGTGCCCTTGACCGCCGTCAACGGCGGGTTGCTCACGAATGTGAACACATCCTCGCGGTACGGCACGCCGTTTAGCAGGTGTGCCGGGAAGACATTGATCTCAATTTCCTGCGTCGCCTCTTGGGCGATGTCGATCGCTAACTCCCCGTCATCCAATGGATCTGTTTCCCCCTCGTGTTCCTTAGCGGAGATGAGCACGCGGTGTACGCCCTCCTGATCGGCTGTCGGGTTCCAACTGATTAAACCGGATTCTTCGTCGATCTCCATCCCGTTCGGTGCGGACACCAGCGTCCAATCCATATCGCTGCCAACTTGCTGAGTTAGATCCTCGACGAGTTCAGGATTATGCTCATCCCCATCGAAGAAAGTCGGGCGGTAGTTCCAATCATAGCCCACTGTAGCTTTGTCACTCGCCGTTGACGTGATCGACGGGGGTGTGCCGCCGGGGTAGTTCGTAGGGACGACCCGGTGAATCACTTTGGCGCTCGACTCGACGTAGTTCCCGTCTACCGAAAGGACTGCCACGTAGTACGGCACTCCGTTCTCCAATCCCTCGATCTTCACGTCGTTGAACTGCATC
>JABGZB010000164.1 GCA_018674955.1 Verrucomicrobiota bacterium
TGATGGACAAGGCCGACGGCAAGCTGCGGATGTTGCCGTGGGATCTCAACGAGACGTTCGGTACCTTCACCATGGGACGCTCGCCGGAGATGCTGGTCAAATGGGACATTGATCGCCCGTGGATCTCACGCCGCCGCATTGTCGAACGATTGTTTGAGACCGAACAGTTCCCAAAGCTTTACAGAAATGCCGTGACCAAGTTGATGAAGAATAATTTCACCGAAAAGAAATACTTTGCCCGCATTGAGGAATTCGAAAAGGCCATCGCTCCGCATGTGAAAAAGGACACCGATGGCCCCGGATCGGAGGGACTCCGGATAGGCATCAACGGCGACAGCGAAGGTATCAATCGGGCGGTGAACCGGCGCGTCCTGGCCATCAAACCGTTTATTACCCGGCGCATCGAGTCGGTACGCTCCCAGTTGGCCGGCAAAAGCAAAGGTGAACCAATTGCGGGCCGAGATAAGCGCCGGCCCCGCTAACCCCGCTCGGCCAAGCGGGATAGATTGTCACGAGCGCCCGGCTTGAGGCAGATCGGCGATTGGCCACACATCCAGCAATTTATCGGCGAATTCGGTTTCGGTGCAGTTTTCGGCGATGCGCTTGGCCGGCTCGGGCAGGTTGAACGGTGGGAGCATAAGGTTGAGCGGACGCCATTGACCGGTGACGATATCGTCGTTTCGCGTCACGCCGGGGAAGCTTGTCGTCAGCAGCCACTTGGCCCCGGAGCGAGCGACATTGGCCAGAGCTGCGTGTACATCGATGAACGACAGGTGCACGAGACAGTCGCGGCAGAGGATCACGTCAACCGCAGGCAGCGTATCGTTCACGAGATCGATCTTCCGGAACTCCACCCCGTCACAGGCGTGCTTTGCTTGATTACGCTCGATAAGGCTGCCGACTAAATCACCGCCGATATAGTCGATACCGGCGAGGTTGGTGTGTTGCATCCAGTGAAAATCGCCACACGGCAAATCAAGCATCGAGGTGGCGCCAAGCTCCCTGAGCAGTGACGGCAACTCGCGGCGCAGCGGCTCGGTTTCCTCCAGCGTCGAGCCGGGGCCGGACACCGACTCGGCCTCGCTCCAGTGGTTCGATTTGTAAATGTGCTGGAACCGTTCCTCGGCGGTGCCGAAGCGCTTGGCCAAGCGCCGACCGGAGCGGCGTTGCAGCCAGCGGTACAGCGGTGGGGCGAACCGGCGTAGCGCCCGCTCGGCGGTTTGGCGTACCGGCTCAGTCATATTCCTTACGCGAAAAAATCCACATGCCCAGCGCGACAAACCCAACCGAAGCCAAGCCAAGCACCCACTGTGCCGTCGCCGCCGTGACCGGGTCGAACAGGCCAAGCACAACACCGCCCGGGGCGAGGTCGATCGGCTCGCCGGACTCGTACAACCAGCTCTTGGCGTAAAACGAAACGGTGATCCGCTTGACGATGCCGGGGATGTTGCCGGTGAGCGTCTCGATCATCAGCGCGTAGGCCAGCGCGAGAAAAGTCGCCCGACGCACCCAGGCGCTGAACAGCAAAAACAATCCCACATAAGCCGCCGTCGCGCAGGCGGTGACCGTCCAAAAAATGCCCAGCGCCTCGAGGCCAATTTTGCCCGGCACGAGGCACAGAGCCGCCAAGCCGCCGAGTGTCATGCCCAGCGTGAGCAGCAGCGCGGCGGCGTATTTGGACAGGTAAACCAGCGGTCGCGGGATGTTGGTCGTCAACAGGTAAACGAGTGTTTCGCCGGTGCGCTCGTCCGCGATGGCCGCCGAGGCGTAGCCGAGGCAGATGACCGGCAGCAGGAAACCCATGTACAGCGGCAGCACGATTTGACGAGCCAACTCGGCCGCCGTGCGCGTGTCGGGATGCCACGGCTTGGGCAGCGACCACAGGTACGTGATCAGCACCGCCAGCGCCAGCAGCACGAGCATGACGATCGTTTGTCGCGTGAAAAACTGCCGCCTCAACGACAGCCGAAACACCTGCGAGCAAGCGGCCAAGGTCGAGGTTTTTGGGGCGGTGTCCATGTAGCTATTCCGGGCGCGCAGCGCGTTCCATGAGATAGTCGAACACCGCCTCGGTCGAGGTGTCGGTGGCTTTGAGTCGCTGCACTTGTGCATCGTTACCGGCGGCGAACTCGCCGAATTCAGCGTAAAACCGACTCGGGTTTTGCACCTCAAGCAGCAAGTCGCTCGGTGGCTCGATGCTCACGGATTTGACCGACTCGAGCATGAGTAGTTGCGGCGCGATGCAGCGTGGCGACCCGCACGAGATGCGCACCTTCAACGGGTGATCGTCGAGCATGTCGCGGATCTCCGCCAGCGAGCCGGAGGCCAGCAGTTTGCCCCGGCAAATGAACAGGATGCGGTCAGCCAACTGATCCATCTCATGCAAAATGTGGCTCGACACCAGCACCGCTTTCCCCTGCGCGGCCAAGGTGCGAAACAGATCGTTCAACTCCTCGCAGCCGACCGGGTCGACGCCGTTGAGCGGTTCGTCGAGCACAAGCAGATCGGGGTCGTGCACCAGCGCTTGGCCAAGCTTGATCCGTTGCCGCATGCCTTTCGAGTACGTACGCACCGGGCGATCGGCGCGCTTGGCCATGCCGACCGTCTCGAGCACCGACTCGGCACGCCGCCGCGCCTCGGCCCCGGTGAACCCGCGCATCCCGGCCGTCACGCGCATCAACTTCCGCCCCGACAACTCATCCCACGTCGCGTCGCCGAATGGGCACAGCCCGATGTGATCTTTCGCCCTGGCCGACCAGGCGTCCCGGCCGCACACGTCGATCCCGCCCAAGCTTGTCTTGATCTGGCCTGTGAGCAGCCGCAGCAACGTCGTTTTGCCGGCGCCGTTTGGCCCGACCAAGCCAGTGATGCCGGAGCCGATCTCGAGGTTCACGCCGTTGAGCGCCATCACCGGGCCGAACCACTTGGACACATTTCGCATCTCAGCCAGCGCAGTCGTCACTCTGGATTCGGTCTTCATGACTGGTGCCGCAATTGGCGAATGCGAAACACGATCGCGATAAATGAGAGGAGGCAAACGGCGACGATCACCGCCGACGCTTCCGACAATTGCGCGACGTCACGGGAGCGCACCGCCGCCTCGCCAAAACAGCGGCTGCCAACCGCGTAAATATCGCGCCAAAGATTCAGCAACCGCCATTGCCGGTCGTCGAATACCCTGCTCAAAATCTCGCTGAGCACAGGCAAAAAAAAGAACAGACAAGCCCACGACATCACCAGCGGCACCGGCCGGGGCATCCACGACACGAGCGCGAATAACAGGAGCCCAAGCGTCACGGCGATCAGCCCGCCGTAGCCGAGGATGCCAAAAGCGATGGTGTAGTTTTCGCTGAAATATTTTGCCGTGTCGCCAAGCATTCCCTGCTCGAGAAACAGCACCAGAGCCGGGAGCGTTGTCGTCAGGCTGACGAGCAAACCGATCGCCAGCAACTTGCCGCCCGCGTAGTGAAGCACGCTGATCCGGCGCGACAGATAAAACGTCAGCCCGCCCCGGAGATGGTCGTTGCCAGCCAGCACCGAGCCAGCGAACGCCAGCAAAATCATTGTCACCGTGCCCTGCGCCAGCATGAAGTTGAGAAATGTTTTCCCCGTGCCGGCCAAGTCCGGGAGCATCACCGAGAGCATTTTACCGATCTCCGGCTGCTCCGCCTTCAATGTCGCCAGCAGATAAATCGCGCCGAACACGAACAGGAAATTCAACAGTGCAAAACCCAGCATCAACCAAAATAATTTGCGGCGAAACACCAGCCGCAACGCCGTGAGCGCAATCGGCCAAATAGCCAACCAAGCCGCTCGTGGCCGCTCTATCCAGTCTGTCGCCGATGAGTCGTTCACGATGCCGCCACCCCGCTTTCGTCCCGATTGGCCAAACCGATGACCGGTGGCGCGGCGCTCTCCATGCCGACGAGTCGGCGGTACACCGTTCGCAAATCCATCTCCTCCGGCTCGAGGCCGGTCAGCGTCACGCCGCACTCGCGGGCGAGTTGAAAAAAACGCTGCGTCGGCCACTGCTCCGACACCACCGCGCGCGCTTGGGCAAGCTCATCGCCGGGAGTAGCCTCCGCGCCTTCCCGCTGCAGCGCAGCGAGGAAGTCATGGTCGGCTGCGTCGGCGCCGGTTTTCCAGCGGAGCAAAAAAGCGTGTGGTTGGCCGGCGAGCAACTCGTCGAGTGTGCCCGACGCCGCTACGGCGCCTTTCTCCAAAATGATCGCGTGATGGCAAACCCGCTCGATATCGCCGAGCAGATGTGTGGACAACACCAGCGACTTACCCGGCCGCCGCGCGAGCGACTTAAGCAGCGAGAGCATCGCCGTGCGGCCGTCAGGGTCCAGCCCCGAGGTCGGCTCGTCGAGCAGCAACAAATCCGGATCGTGCACCAGCGTCGCTGCTAGTTTGATGCGCTGTACCATGCCAGCAGAGTAATTCTCCAGCCGGCGGTAGCGCGCCTCCTCGAGGCCAAGCTGCGAGAGAATCTCATGCGCCTGCCGCAACGCCTGCTTGCGCGGCATGCCGTTGAGTTCGCCGGCCAACGCGACGAACTCGATGCCGTTGAGTCCCGGCACGACGCCTTCGCGCTCCGGCATGTAGCCGATGCGGCCGCGCAAGCCGACGCCGTTTTTCACGACGTCCGCGCCGAACACCCGCGCCTTGCCGGCGGTGTGCCGCACGAGGCCGAGCAGAATTTTGATCAGCGTCGATTTGCCCGCGCCGTTTTGCCCGACCAAACCGATCGCTCCCGGCTCGACCGACAGCGACAAGTCGTCCAGCGCCAGTACGGAACCGTACCGGTGAGTCAGGGATTTAATCTCGAAAAGTGATGCCACGAACCGTAGTAATACAATCGCCCGGCGGGGAAGTTACGTTGCCGTTTCTCCGCGCGCCATGTTTTCCAGCCAGTCGCAGGTCGGGGGCAGCACGCTCTCCCAGCGAAAATCGAACGACCGCTCCCACGCCGCTGTGCGCATTGCGTCGTATTTTTTTGAGTCGTTGGCCAAGCCGATGACGGCCTTGGCCAGGCTCTCCGGCGTCTCGGCTTCGCTGACCAAGCCGGTCTGTCCGTGCACAGTCGAGTCCACCAAGCCACCGACCGGATAGACCACCGCCGGCGTGCCCATCGCGTTGGCCTCGATCACGTTCAGGCCCCAGCCTTCTCGCATCGACGTGTGCAGCAGCAGGTGCGCCTTTTGCAGCTCGATGTTTTTCTCCGCATCGTCGAGGCGACCAGCGATCGTCACGGCCTCCGACAAATCAAGCTCGTCAATCTGCGCCTCGATCCGCCATTGATCCTGCCCCCAGCCGATGATGGTCAGCTCCGCGTCGCAGCCCTGTTCGCGCAGCAACGCGAGTGCTCTCACCACGTGATCGACCCGCTTGTTCGGGGCGAGTCGCGCGAGGGCAATGAGGCGCAGCGGCGTGCCAAAGGGCTTGGCCGGGAGGGTTGGCAGCGGCTCGGTGTCGGTGCCGTTTGGCCAAACGCGCACGTCGCGCACGCCGTGGCCGAGCAACTGTTGACGCGTCGATTCCGACACGGTCCAAAACGGGACACCGGCGTAAAGTCGCTGAAAAAACCGCTCCTGTGCCTGGCCGATCGCGCTGGTCGGCCAACGGTAAAACGCGCGCCAAATCGGCCCGAGCACCTCGTGAATGTAGGCA
>JABGZB010000013.1 GCA_018674955.1 Verrucomicrobiota bacterium
CCGGAAGAGTCGGAAAAGCCGGTGATCCGGGAGATCATCATGCGCAAGCAGGTCATCAACGTGGCTGTGTCCGGCGATGTTTCGGAGGCGGCGCTGCGGCACTACGCCTCGCAGGTCCGCGACGAGTTGATGGCGTTGCCCGGCATTACGCAGGTGGAGTTGACCAACGTGCGTGACCTCGAAATATCGATCGAGATTTCCGAGCAGGCGCTGAGGCGATACGGCCTGACGTTCGACGAGGTGTCGCTGGCGATTCGCAGCAGCTCCGTTGACCTGCCGGGCGGGTCGATCGAGGTGCAGCACGGCGGCGAAATCCTGCTGCGGGCCAAGGGCTTGGCCAAGCGGGCCGTGGATTTTGAACAGATCGTTCTGCGCACGCGCCCGGACGGCACTAGACTGCGGCTTGGCCAAGTGGCGACAATCCTCGACGGTTTTGAGGAGACGGATCAGGAGTCATACTTCGATGGCAAGCCGTGTGCCTTGGTGAAAGTGTTCCGAGTCGGCCAGGAAAATGCCATCGCGATTTCGGAGACGGTTCATCAATACATCGCCAACTCGAGACATCTTTATCCGACGGGGATCGGGTTGACCACGTGGCAGGACGACTCGATTTACCTGAAGGGAAGGCGCGACTTGATGATCCGCAACGGCCTTACCGGGTTCTGTCTTGTGTTCATTGTGCTGGCGTTGTTCCTGCGTTTCCGGCTGGCGTTTTGGGTGAGCCTTGGCATCCCGATTTCGTTTCTCGGCACGTTTTGGATGATGCCGACACTGGATGTGTCGATCAGCATGATCTCGCTATTCGCGTTCATTGTGGTGCTGGGGATCGTGGTGGATGACGCCATCCTCATCGGCGAAAATATCCACGCGCATCACGAGCGGGGCACGCCCGGGCTCAAGGGCGCGATCACGGGTGCGGTCGAGATGGCCCGGCCGGTGACCTTCGCCGTGGCGACATCGATCGCCGCCTTCGCGCCACTGATATTCACTGCCGGCAACACCGGGAAAATCATAAAATTCATCCCGCTGATCGTGATCCCGACGCTGTTTTTCTCGCTCATTGAATGCCTATTCATCCTGCCCAAGCATTTGAGCAATCTGCGCAAGGTGGACAACATTGAGGACGGTACAGGCTTCGTCGGCGGGTGGCGCCGGTTTCAGCACCGGTTCGTCACTCGGATGGACCAGTTCATCCTGCGAATCTACAAGCCGACGCTGCGTTGGTGTCTTGATTGGCGTTACCTGACGATGGCCATCTCTGTGGCGGCGTTCGCCATCACAATGGGCATCGTGGCAGGTGGACATATTCGCTTCACGTTTTTCCCGCCGGTGGAGGGCGATAATATCGCCGCGACTGTGATTCTGCCGCTGGGCAGCACCACGGAGGAAACCAAGCGCGTCGTGAAGAAGCTCGAGATCGCCGCAGAAAAAGTTCGCGACCAACTCGACGCGGAGACGCCGGAGGGCTATCCCAGCATCGTGCGACACACGCTCAGCTCCGTGGGCAGCCAGCCGTTCAAGACCGATCAAAACCGATCCAGCGGCCGCGCTGTAGCCTCCATCAAGAGTGCGAACACCGGCGAGGTGCACATCGAAGCCTCCCCGTCCGAGGAGCGGATGTTCGACAGCCACGAGGTCGCGAGGCGCTGGCGGGAGATCGTCGGCGAGATGCCGGAGGTCGAGGAGTTGCAATTCACTGCGGATATTTTTCAGGCCGGCGACGCGATCAATGCTGTGATCACCGGTGCAGACTTTGGCCAACTGCAGACCGCCGCCGAGTGGCTCAAGCAGCGGCTCGGCGAGTTCGACGGCGTCATCGACATCGCCGATTCGTTCCGCGAGGGTAAGGAGGAACTTCTGCTAAAAATCACGCCGGAAGCGGAGGCGCTTGGCCTGTCGCAAGCCGACCTCGCGCGGCAGGTGCGCCAGGCGTTTTATGGCGACGAAGTGCAGCGCATCCAGCGCGGACGCGACGATGTCAAAGTCATGCTCCGTTATCCCCGCGACAAACGCCGCAGCTTTGCCAACCTCGAGAACATGCGCATCCGAATGCCCGGCGGCATCGAGGTTCCGTTCGCCGAAGTGGCCGACGTGACATACGGGCGTGGCTACGAATCGATCCGGCGCATCGACCGGCGGCGCTCGGTCAACGTCACCGCCGACGTCGATCCCGCCACCGGCAACACGCAACTCATCAACCAATCGCTCGAGACCGAAGTGCTGCCCGCGATGCAGCTGGAATTCCCTGGTATCTACTGGTCATTCGAGGGCGAAAAAAGCGAGCAGGCCGAGACCCTTGACAGCCTGGGGTACTTGTACGTTATCGCTTTGATCATCATTTACGCCCTGCTTGCGATTCCGTTCAACTCATACATCCAGCCCCTCATTGTGATGGCAGCAATCCCGTTCGGCCTCATCGGCGCCGTCTGGGGGCATGTCGTGATGGGCATGGACGTCACGATCCTATCCGGCTTCGGTGTCGTGGCGCTCACCGGCGTTGTCGTCAACGACAGCCTCGTGATGGTCGATTACGTCAACCGCAAACGCAGCATCGGCCTGAGCGAAATGGAGTCGGCACGCCAAGCCGGGTTCTCCCGCTTCCGGCCGATCCTGCTGACCTCGCTCACCACCTTCGCCGGTCTCACGCCGCTGTTGCTCGAGAAAAGTCTACAGGCCAAGTTCCTCATACCGATGGCCGTCTCGCTTGGCTTCGGAGTCATCTTCGCCACCGTCATCACACTCATCCTCGTCCCCGCTATGTACCTCATCCTCGAAGACATCCGCACCTTCTTCTACGGCCCAGAGGACAAACTGTAAGCCAAGCGCTTGGCTTGGGGCAGCGGGGCGACTATCCTGCCCGCGTGAAACGCCTGTTTTTTTCTCTGACGATTCTCTGCGCACTTGGCCTACAATCCATCTCCGCAGCCAAGCCGAATATTTTGTTCATCATGGTCGATGATCTTGGCAAGGACTGGATATCCTGCTACGGCGCGGACGAAATCAACACACCGAACATCGATCGCCTTGCCCAGGGCGGCCTCAAGTTTCACAACGCCTGGTCGATGCCTCAGTGCACGCCCACCCGCGCCACGCTGCTCACCGGCCAGTACCCCTGGCGCACCGGCTGGGTGAATCACTGGGACGTCCCCCGCTGGGGCGTCGGCTACTTTGACTGGGCAAACTACACCACCTTCGCCAACGTGATGAAAAGCGCCGGCTACTCCACCGCGATCGCCGGCAAGTGGCAGATCAACGACTTTCGGCTCGAGCCGGAGGCGCTTCGCAAACACGGCTTCGACGACTGGGCAGTTTGGACCGGCTATGAAACCGGCAATCCGCCGAGCAACGAGCGCTACTGGGACGCCTACATCCACACGCGCGCCGGGAGCAAAACCTACAAGGACAAATTCGGCCCGGACATTTACTGCGACTTTCTCATCGACCACATGAAGCAGCATCGCGACGAGCCGATGATGCTCTACTTCCCGATGGCACTCACGCACGGCCCGCTTGTGCCGACTCCCGACGAACCAAAAGTCACCACGAACAAAGACAAGCTCAAGGCGATGGTACGCTACACCGACACCCTCGTCGGGCGCCTGGTCAGCACGCTCGACGACTTGAAAATTCGCGACCGTACCGTCGTGATTTTCACCACCGACAACGGAACCAGCGGCGGGATCCGCGGCACAATCAACGGTAGGCGGCCAAGCGGCGGCAAAGGCTCCAAGTTCGAGGGAGGCGTCTGCCAGCCGTTCATCGTCAACTGCCCCGGCCTTGTCCCCGGCGGTCGCGAGACCGACGCGCTGACCGACTTCGCCGACCTGCTACCGACCTTCGCCGAGTTGGGCGGCGCGAAGCTGCCCAAGGGCGTCACGCTCGACGGCAGGTCGTTCGCGCCGCTGCTGCTTGGCCAGGCGGAGAACTCGCCGCGCGACTGGATCATGGCGCTTGGCCACGGCGCCGGAAGGCTCGACAAAAAAGGCGTGCGCGGCACCAACGACTTCGCCGACCGCGTCCTTCGCGACAAACGCTACAAAGTCTGGCTGGAGCACGAGCCGAAGATTACCGCGCTGTACGACCTCAAAACCGATCCGCTCGAGCAAAAAAATTTGCTCAACAGCAACAAGCCGGAGCACTTGGCCGCGCTGAAAAAATTTCGGGCCATCATTGGCAGCCAACCGAAGATTGATGGCCGCCCGCTCTATCGCCCTCGCAAGGCCAACTCGTGGGACAAACAATTACAGGCCAAGGTGGAGAAACCGGCGGCCAACAAGCCCAAGCGCGAACGTCGACGCAAACGCAAGGCCACCCAGCAATAAACCGCATGCCCGAGGCGACGCGAATCAAGGATCTGCCCGACAGCGAAAAGCCGCGCGAACGTCTCCTGGCCAAGGGCGCGGAGGCGCTCAAGAACAGTGAATTAATCGCTATTTTGCTTCGTACCGGCACGCAGGGCTTGTCTGCGATCGATGTCGCCCAGTCGCTGCTCAACAAGTTCGGCTCGCTTGACGCCCTTGCCAAGGCGCCCATCGAGGAACTGTGCGTGAAAGGCGTCGGCCGCGACAAGGCGGTCACGATGAAAAGCGCGTTTAGCCTGGCCAAGCGTATGGCTGATGAGCTGCGCCACGAGTCCCCGGTGCTCGACACTCCGGAGAAGTTGGCAAGCCTACTGCGCGAAGACAACCGGCTGCTCGAGGTCGAGCATTTTCATGTTGTGCTCGTGAACACCAAGCGGCGGCTCATTCGCGTCGAGACGCTCGCCCAAGGCACGCTCGACTCGCTGGTGACGCATCCGCGCGATGTCTTTCGACCGGCCATCACCGCCAACGCCTCGGCGCTGTTCCTCGCGCACAACCACCCGAGCGGTGATCCCACCCCATCCGAGGACGACATCAAGTTTACGCGCGACATCATCCGCGCCGGCAAGTTGTTGAATATCGACGTACTGGACCACATCATCCTCGGCCACCGCACGGCGGAGCGCGGTAAGGATTTCGCCTCTCTGCGCGAGCTTGGTTACTTTTACGCATGATCCACCCCACTGCCATCATTCACCCCGGCGCACAGTTGCACGAGAGCGTGCGAGTCGGCCCGTACTCGGTTATCGACGAACACGTCACGGTCGGCGCGGGGTGCGAGCTTGCCCCTCATGTGCACCTCACCGGCCACACCACGATCGGCGCGGAGAACCGCTTCCACGCCGGCTGCGTCATCGGCGACGCGCCGCAAGACTTGAAGTACAGCTGCGAACCGACCCGGCTCATCATCGGCGAGCGAAACCTCTTCCGCGAACACGTCACCATCCATCGCTCCAACACCCCCAGCGAGGACACGCGGATCGGATCGGAAAACTTTTTCATGGCGAACAGCCACGTTGGCCACAATTCCATCATCGGCAACAAGGCGATCCTGGCCAATGGCGTGTTGATCGCCGGCCACGCGATGATCGGCGACGGAGCGTTCCTCGCCGGCAACGCCGTGGTGCATCAGTTCTGCCGCGTCGGCGCAATGGCCATGATGCAGGGCTGCGCCGGGGTGAGCCTCGACCTGCCACCGTTCACGATCGTGCGCGGTATCAACGGCATGTGCGGCCTGAACAGCGTCGGACTGAAACGTGCCGGTTTCTCCCCCGAGGAACGGTCGCAACTCAAGAAAGCTTATCACGCGATTTTCCTATCCGATGACCTGCTGAAAGACGCGCTGGAAAAAGCCCGCGCCGAGTTCACCGGCGTGCTGGCTGAGCAGTTGATCGACTTCGTCGCCACCAGCCAGCGCGGCACCTGCTCGCACACCAAGCGCTGAGCTACTCGACCAACACCGTGCGGGGGGCGATCAGGGCTTCGATTTGCGGCAGGTCGAACGACTCCAGCAGGCCGAAGCACATCATCTCGGGCAACTCGTTCGCCCCTTTGTTTTCGCGGACGATCTCTTTGAGGCTCCGCATCGGATCGTGCATTTTCAACGCACTGATCGCTTCACTCTGCACCGCCGCAAGCCGCGCCGCCACGCTGAGTCGGCGGCCGACGGACTCGAGTTCCACCGGCTGTCCGAATTGCCGCGCCGCCCAGTTGGCCACGGCCGAGATTTGCCCGGCTTGCACGCCCAGCGCCCGCTCGCCCACGGCGTGCATGAGGATGACATGCAGAAAATCGCGGCTCACGATTTTCGACTCGCCGAAGAAAAACGAATCGAACGCCACGACGCGCCGGCCGTTGGCCAAGGCCGCCTCAACCCGCTTGGCCAACGCCTTGCGGCCGGCGTCGGCGATGAGCAGCGTGGTGGCCTTGGGCTCGTCCGGCGTGAATACCGTGCCGGGCACCGTCCAGTCGCCACCGATGCGGAATTGATAGTGCACGACCTCCCCTTCGCCGCCGACACGCTTGGCCAATGCGGTGTAATTCTTGGCGTTGATAATTTTGAGCAGCAGCAGCCGTTTGTCGCCCTCGAACGGCTTGGGCAGAGTCTCCATCAGGCCAAGCGCAATCGAGTTGAAATCGCCGTTGCCCTCGGGCAAATCCACCAGCAATTCATCGTAGGTTTTCACTTCATCGGCGCTGGGGATTTCCTGCCACGAAAAGTCGTGGCCCTCGTAAAAAACATCGCCGATAAAGCGGTAGAGTTGCTGACGGTTATCAAGCTCGAAGTTGTGAGTGCCGGGGTCGTGATTGATGTGCGAGCGCAGAAACTCACCGCGGCCAAGCAGGTCAAAAATCGGCTGCGCAGCATCGAGCAACGGCGGCTGCGCGTGGCCGGCGGTGAAGCAGCATTTGTCCTCTGCATTGTTTGTAAGCAGCGCGGCGCGATTGGCCAACATCGCGGTGAGGTGCGTGTAGTCCGCGTATAGCGCGAGGTCGTTGGGGGTTTGCTCGGAGTCGCCAAGATCCATACCGTGCCGGGCGCGGGTTTTGAAACTGGAATAACCAGCGACCGGGTTGGCCAGCGTCACGCGTTCATCGAGCGAGCTGATAAAAATCGTCTGCCACCCTCCGCCGGACAGGCCGGCAACGGCGACTCGGGTCGGGTCGGCGTTCGGATGCGCGAGAAGGATGTCGAGGCCCTTGCTCATGTTCAGAAAAAACGGCGCGATGCCGGCCGTGCCGCACAGATCCATTTGGTTCATTTGATAATGGCTCATGCGACTGGCGAACTGCCCCATACCGATCCACTCGACGTTCAACGCGATCATACCACGCTTGGCCTGGTTGATGCAGCGCAACTGTTTGTAGTCCGCCGCCTTGCCCTTGCCGTCGTGGCCGTTGACATTGAGCACGACGGGGCGTTTGCCGAAAAGTTTGGTCGGCTCGTAAAGCAACGCGGGAATCCACCAGCCAGGCACGGCTTCGAATCGCAGTTTGCGGATGCGGTACCCCGGCAATCCTTCGATCGTGTCGCTCCATTCCACTCGAAGCGGGGTATCCCGCCACTTGGCCGCCTCGCCGCGAAAGACCACTTTGTCGAGAATGTTTCGGCGATACTCGCTGTCCTTGGCCTGCCATTCGGCGGCGGTGCTCACGCGCGGCATGTCCGGCACGCGCGTCTCGTTGAACACGCGCACCTCCTCCAGCGAAAGAGCCTGCCCGATGATTACCTGCGCGAGTGCCCGCTCGACATCACTGGCCGGTTCAGCCGCTTGGCCAACGATCCCGCCAAGTAAGCAAACAAAGGCAACGGTTTGTTTCATAAGAATTGGGCCGCTTGGCCAAGCGCTTGGCTAAATCTTCACCTTGAACTGTTCGCCTTTTTTCAACGACTTAGCGAAGCCGGCCATGAGCTGCGGGATCTGCTCGAGATCCTTCAGGCTGACCACCTCGACCGGTGAGTGCATGTAGCGGTTGGGCAGGCTGATGAGGCCGCTCGGGATGCCACCGCGTGTCCAGAAAACAGCGTCGGTGTCGGTGCCGCTGGTGGAGGAGATCGCCTCGTGCTGCAGGTTGATCTTCAGCCGCTTGGCCACTTGCTCGACGCGCTTGATGACTTCGGGGTGGTTGCAGTTGCCGTGGGTGACGGTCGGCCCCTGGCCCACCTTGATATCGCCGTGCTGCCGCTTGTCCACGGTCGGATAGTCGGTCGCGTGGGTGACGTCCATCACCAGCGCGACGTCGGGATGCAGCGAGTAGGCGATTTGCCGCGCGCCGAACAGGCCGACTTCCTCCATCGTGTTGGCGACAACGCACACCTCGGCGTTGAGCTTGACTCTGCCGGTCTTGAGCAGGCGCAGCGTCTCCGCCACAGCCCACGTGCCGACGCGGTTGTCAAACGCCCGCGCCACGACGAGATCATCGCGCAGAACCTCGAACTGGTCGTTGAGCGTGATCGGGTCGCCGACGCGGACGAGTTTCTCGGCGGCCTTGCGTGAGTCCGCGCCGATGTCGATGAACAACTCGTGA
Organism: Verrucomicrobiota bacterium; assembly: GCA_018674955.1. GTDB lineage: Bacteria > Verrucomicrobiota > Verrucomicrobiia > Limisphaerales > UBA1096 > UBA1096. The sequence goes on from JABGZB010000013.1 coordinate 8,391, forward strand.
ATCTTCGGTACCTTGGCCGCGCCGGTATCGGTGCGCATGAGGTGCGGCGCGACGCTGCCGACAACCCCCTTCACCGGACCTTTGCGGGAGTGAATGATGACCCGTTGAGCCCGGGTGATCGCCGGGTTGGTGCCGCCAAGCCGCCGCACGTACACGTAGCCGTCGTCGTCGATGAAATTGACCGTCATGCCGATCTCGTCGGCGTGGCCGGCGAGCATCAACCTCGGGCCGCCACCCTTGTTGAGCACGGCGACACAGTTGCCGTATGCGTCGGAATAAGTCTCGTCAGCGTACTGAGTGACGTAATCCATCCAGACGCGCAAGCCGCGTGATTCATGGCCGGATGGGCTTGGGGTGTTGACGAGAGTCTCGAGAAACTGGAGCGATCGCTTGTTCATGTGCGGCGCATTAGGGGCATTTAACGGGGCTATTTCAAGTGCATTGTCGGCTTGCTTTTGGCAGGCAGCTTGCTTTCAATCATCGTCTGTCCGGTCAAATGGCCAAGATTACGAAAAAAGTTCAGGAACGCCTCCGCGCTGGTTTGCGCCGTTTCAAGCCGCTGCTCAAGACGGCGAGAGAGCACGAGGCCAGTCGTGCGGACACAGCCACGCTTGCCCTCGACCTGTTGTCGGATCTGTTCGGGTTCGATCGTTACTCGGAGGTGACGTCGGAACTGGACAACCGCGAGGCGGTTTATGATTTCGCTATTCGCTCCGGCGACTCGATCGCAATGCTGGTGCGCGTCAGCCCAATTACCACCGCGCCGGACGACCGCTACCTTATCGCCACGGCACAACACGCGTTGCTGCACGGTGTCGAGTGGATTGTCCTGACCAACGGCATCGGCTGGCAGGTGCACCATGTAGAGGACACCGGCAAAACCAGGCCGGAAACGCCGATCGTGCTGGCGTTCGACTTATCGCACATGCAGCCCGGCCGCGACGCCCACCTCGAGACACTTTTTCTGTTGACGCGGGAGGGCCACCGGAGCGCGGGGCTGGATCACTTCCGGCTTCGGCTGGAGGTGACCAATCGCCATTACCTTGGTGCGATAATGTTGAGCGACCCGGTCGTGACCGCCGTGCGGCGCGAGCTTCGCAAGCTCAATCCTGAGCTACAGATCACACCTCCCGAAATACGCGAAAACTTGGCCAACGGCGTTCTTCGCCCGGACGTCGCAGCGAGCAGCGAGACCGCCACCGTGCTGGAGTTTTTGCGGAAGCTCAAGCAAGACGCCCTCGAGGCCAAGCGCGTGGCAGCGGATCCCAACCGTTTTTCTGACCGCAAAACTCCCGGCAAAAAGGCCAAGCCGGGCAAATGGACGGCCAAGCGCGGCGCGGCGCGAAAGAAACCTGTCTCGACGAAGTTCAACCAAGCGACCAGCGACCGGACGCTTCTTCGGATTTCCAAGAAGGCGGACATTAAAAAAGTGCTTCAACGCAGTGAGAGCGCACCAGCCAAGCCCAGCCGCCGTGGCCGCCTTCTCAACTGGGGCGCCAAGTCGTAACACTTGACTTCGCGGCCGCGGAAGTCAACTTGTCCCAAGCCATGAAACGTCGTCGAGCCTTCACCCTGATCGAGTTGCTGGTGGTCATTGCTATCATCGCCATTCTGGCCGCCCTGCTGTTACCAGCGCTGGCCAAGGCCAAGGCCAAGGGGCAGGAAATCTACTGCCTCAACAATATCAAGCAACTGACACTCGCCGCCAAGATGTACAGCGGCGATAACGACGACCGCTTCGCCTGGACCTTCACGCTCATCGGCAGCCAGCAGAATCGGACATCGTGGTTCAACTATCTGCTGCCGTATCAGGAAACCAAAAAAACCCTTCGCTGCCCCAGCAAGCCGTTCAAGACCAAAGAGACGATTTACGACTTTGGACGGACCACGAACAACTACGCCGCAAACTTCCGGCTCGGTGGCTGCAACTGGCCCGGCGTCTGGGAATACGCCCCGCTCAAGGAAAGCGCAGTGCGCAGCCCATCCACGCTCGTTTACAAGACCGACGGCGGCAGCCGGCCGGTCAACACCACCAATCCGAGAAAATGCGTCACGCCACAGTCGCCGGAGAAAGCCGGCTGCTGGATTGTACACGACCCCGGCAACAGCGCGCCCTGCGGCGGCTGCGTCACCTCCGGCGACCCGAACTGGGGCGGGCCGCACCTGCGCCACAGCGGCCGTAGCAATGTCAGCTTCACCGACGGTCACGCCGAGGGGATGCCATCGTTCAAGTGGTACTGGTCCGGCACGCCGTGGCTCGACCCCAAGCGCGGCGGATGACTCCGGCGGAGTTTGCGCTTGAGCGCGGGCTGGACCGGGGCGAACCTTGCCGCTTGAGCGAAACACGGGAGACGCCGCAAACCATCCTACAGCGAAAAGATCGCGAGCCGATCGCCGCGCTGACTGCGTACGACTTCCCCATGGCCAAGCTGCTCGATGCCGCCGGTGTGCCGTTGCTGCTCGTCGGCGACTCGCTGGGTATGGTCGTCCTCGGCTACCCAGACACAACACACGTCACGCTCGACGAGATGGCGCACCACGTCCGTGCCGTGGCCCGGGCCAAGCCGCGCGGCCTCATCGCCGCCGACCTGCCGTTTGAGACTTACGAGACGCCGCAGCAAGCCGTCAAGTCGGCCAAGCGGCTGGTTGCCGCCGGTGCCGAGGCTGTCAAGGCCGAGGGCGGCCAAGCGATCCTGCCGCAGATCGAGGCGATCCGCGCCGCCGGCATTCCGTTCCTCGGGCACTTGGGAATGCTGCCGCAACAAGTGCTCGAGGAGGGCGGCTACCGCATCAAGGGCCGCGACGAGGCGCAGCGCGAGGCATTGCTCGCCGACGCCTGGGCACTTGGCCAAGCGGGCGCGTTCGGCATCGTGCTGGAATTGGTCACACCAAGCGTCGCCGCCGAGATCACCGCTGAAATCAACATCCCGACCATCGGCATCGGCTCGGGCGGCGATTGCGACGGGCAAATTTTAGTGACCACCGACCTGCTCGGCACTTCGACCGATTTCATCCCCAAGCATGTTCGGCCGGATGAGTTGCTCCGCGAGCGGATGGTTGGCATAATTCGCGGCTGGAGGGAAACGCTGCCCAAGCCAAGCGCAACTCGTGAGTGAACTAACCCATATCAACGCCGACGGCGACGCCCGAATGGTCGATGTCTCGGCCAAGCCAGTGCAAACCCGCGAGGCGGTGGCCAGTGGCGAAATCCGCTTGGCCAAGGCGACGCTCGATGCGATCGAAAGCGGCCAGGCGGCCAAGGGCAACGTGCTGGCGACCGCCCGCTTGGCTGGCATCATGGCCGCGAAAAAAACGGCGGAGCTGATCCCGCTCTGCCATCCGCTGCCGATCACCCACGCGGAGGTCAACTTCGAGACGCCACCAAGCCGCGACCGGATCGTGATCACCGCCACGGCCCGTATCGCCGCCCAAACCGGCATCGAGATGGAGGCGCTTACCGCCGTCTCCATCGCCGCGCTGACGATTTACGACATGTGCAAATCACTCGACAAACAGATGCAAATCACTGATATTCAGTTGCTTTCAAAAACCAAGCGATGAGCGCGCAACCGACGCAAACCGAACAACCGGCAACAAACTACTCATTTGACGAGTCGGAGTTTTGGCGGACGATTTCCGCTTGGCGCGATGTCGATGCGGACACCTTCGGCGACTTCCGTTGGCAGCAGCAAAACTCCGTCACCTCCGTCCCGGCGATTCAGGAGGTGCTGCAGGACTTGGCCACGCCGTCGCTCATCGCCGACATCGAGGCCGGTCTGCTCAAGACGCCGATGAATGTACGGCTCACGCCGTATGTGTTCTCCCTCATCAACTGGGAGGACGCCGCAGCCGACCCGGTCCGCCGGCAATTCCTGCCGCTCGGTTCGGAGTTCATGCCGGATCATCCACACGCGATGGACGATCCTATCGCCGAGGAAGGTCACAAAGCGACGCCGTTCCTGACGCATCGTTACCCCGACAAAGCGCTGTTCCTGCCGATCACACTTTGCCCGGTGTACTGCTCGTTCTGCACGCGCAGCCGGGTGGTCGGCGGCAGCACGGCGGTAAAAAGCAAATCCACTTACGGCGCAAAGTCGAGCGAGTGGGACGCCACTTTCGAGTACATCCGCAACAGCCCGCAGCTCGAGGACATCGTCATCTCCGGCGGCGATTCGCTATTGCTGCGGCCGGGCCAAATCCGGCAGATCGGCATCACGCTGTTAAACATCCCGACCGTGCGCCGGATTCGTTTTGCTACAAAAGGCGTGGCGATCATGCCGATGAAATTCACCAGCGATACCGAGTGGATGGATGCCTTGACGGAAGTTTGCGAGCTTGGCCAAGCGCGGATGAAAGAGGTCGCCCTGCACACGCACTTTAACACCGAACTCGAGATCACCGCGTGGACGGCCAGCGCGATGAAGTCCCTCTCGGCGACCGGCGTGCGGGTTCGCAACCAATCCGTGCTGATTCACGGCGTGAACGACTCGTTCGACCATATGCGTCGCACGACCAAGAAACTTTCGAGCCTGCTGATTCAGCCGTACTACCTTTACCTGCACGACATGGTACCGAGCTGCGAACACCTTCGCACAACGGTGCGAGTCGCGGAAAATTTGTCACAGAGAATCCAGGGCTCCACCGCCGGATTCAACACACCGCGCGTCGTCTGTGATGCACCGGGCGGTGGTGGGAAACGGGAAATCTCGAGTTACACGCTCTACGATCAGGAGATCGGTGTTTCTGCATGGACGTCACCCACGGCCAAACCGGGCGAGATTTTCTACTACTACGACCCCATCCACCAGCTGTCGAACGAGGGCCGGACACTTTGGACCAACGAACCCGAAATCAACCGCCGCTTGGCCAAGTTCAAGGCCGAGGCGACGGCCAAGGCTGAAGCGACTCGGTTTTAATTCACTTGGCCAAGCGCCTAGCCAATTTTTGGGCGGTTGGCAGCTTGGCTAAATCTTTTTCTTCAAGGTGCATGTACAAGGCACGATTCCAGAGATGGGGGAGGAACAGGTGTATCGTGCCACCGTCGATCACAGCATCCATGTAGGATGAGTTGTGATTGAACCAGCCGTTCTTCGCCGGGTTGAAGCGGGTGACGTTAGTGAAGAGAAACTGTGGCTCACTCCAGTTGCGCCCTCCGTCCTTGGACAATGAAATCCAAATTTCCGCCCTGTCGCGCATGCCATCCATCTTGCCTGTCAGTCCGACGTACTGTGTGTTGATGTGCCGATTGTGGTGGAATGCAATCAGCGTTTTGTCATCACTCAGGTGAAACACCATTGGCGGCGCGTCCGGATGGACGAGTGCCGAGGGCTTGGGATCGGCCCACGTCTTGCCGTCGTCCATGCTGCGCGATTCCCAAATACGACCAGTGGGGGTACGGGCCATGAAATAAACCTCGCCCTTCCCCAGATAAATCGGTCGCCCTTCATCCATCCGGCCGTACTTGGGAGAGAACCAGCCGTCGGGGCGTTTGCCAGGCAGCAGTGTCCACGAATTGCCCTTGTCTTCGCTGCGCAAAATGTACTGCCGCGTGATGAGCGGATTCTTGGACCAGTCCGCCGCGTGCGATCCAAGAATCCACGCACCGGAATCGGTCTCGCACATCCGCGTGACAGACATGCCAAGAAAGCCCGGATCGTTCTTTGGTTTGATCAGCGTGACACCGCTCCAAGAGTGGCCGTCGTCATCCGACGAGCGAAACCCGATCGGGGTGTTTTCGTGCCGTCCCTTTTCCCGACTGTATTTGCTGGGAAGCGGCTGGGTGCCGAAAGCGTAAATGCGCTTGCTGCCCCTTGGGATCAGCGGGATGAACCCGTGCTGACTGTAATCAATGTCAAACGCAATCGACGGGCCTTCCCACGTTTTGCCGTTGTCACTGGAGCGGTAGGCGATCATGTCGTTCACCTTCCCGCTGCCGGCGGCGTAATGGTTTCCCTCCGGAAACATCAGCAGCAAATCCCCCTTCGGGGTGCGCACGCCGCGTGTCTCAAAGAGACCCCGCAGCCCCTTCTTCGCCGTGTGCAAAACTTGGCCTTTGAGGACTCGATGGCGCAACAGACCAAGTTGCTTGTCGGCAACCAAGCCACGAGGCGGCTCGGCGAGTCTGACGTTAAGCGGGTTTTCCACCCCAATCGAAAGTTCACCGACAAGCGGACTTTCGGCATTAATTTGATGAGGCTCACACAAAAGCCCTGCAAAAGAAAAAGTGGCAAAGAAAAATAGACAAACCCGTTTCACTACAAAGACCCTCAATTCCATCGTCCCTTATTTCAAGTGAATTCAACCAATATCGCTCCTTAGTTAAGAGGTGTTATTAGCATCAATTAAACATCTTTTTGTATAAATACCTCTCTCGGCGGCTGAAACGAGACCGCTTACGCTCATCCCATCAACAAACGCATAAAAAATGCTTGCACGCCTTAACTTTGTATCGCAAAGTGAATCCGTGAACGCTAACTGGGCTGAAGAAAATCTCAATACAATTCGCTGCCTAATGGAACAAGCCAGCGTCTATCGGCGTGCGATGGCACCCGTGGCCATCGTCGTGGGTTTGATAGGACTGGCCGCCACAGGTCTCGCACAGACCGTTGACTGGGCCGGGCCGGGCCGTTTTGCCGGCTATTGGCTCGGAGTAGCTTTTGTGGCGGCGATGGTGGCCCTGTTGTTGATCCGGCAACAAGCACTGAGCAGCAAGGAGGATTTCTGGTCCCCACCCACTCGCCACGTGGCACAGGCATTGATACCGCTGCTTACAGCCGGTTTGGGACTAGGTTTGTTGGAGATTCTGAATCAACCGGATGCTCGGGACAGTATTCGCCTTACAGCACTTTGGATCATCCTGTATGGAGGAGCGTTGCATGCGGCGGGATTCTTCATGCGTCGAGGCATCAGGTTGTTGGGTTGGATTTTTGTCATTATTGGCTCTTTATGCCTTTGTTTTCACGAGTTGGAACAAACGCCATGGCTTAACGGGAAGCATGCCCATTTGCTGATGGGCTGGGCTTTCGGAGCCAATAACTTGATGTACGGTCTGTATTTGAAGCTGACTTCAGAACCCTTGGACAGCGAGTGAATCCGGATACGTTCCTGCAACTGGACAAAGTGATCCATGAAAAAAGTCGTATGGCAATCATGTCGATGCTTGCGGGGTCACCTGGGTTGTCGTTCACGGAATTGCGGAACTCGCTGAAGATGACTGACGGCAACCTGACCACGCATATTCGGATGCTGCAAAAATCTGGGTATGTATCGGTGTCCAAGAGTTTCCGTGAGAATCGTCCGCTGACCACTTGCGCGCTTACGGTAAGTGGCATAAGAGCTTTCAATGATTATGTCACCCTGCTTGAAAGAATCGTAAAGCAGGCACAACTATCAAAGTAACAATCAAAATGAACAAAATCGAATCAATGAACCGATTAACTTTGCATCACAAAGCACATATCACCGTTCTACGAGCGGAGCATCTGGGAATGTGTTTTGGGGTTCGCGATGCCATAAACTTTGCCCAAAGCAAAGTTGCAGATCATCCCATCACTGTAATGGGCGAACTGGTACACAACACCACGGTGCTTAATGACCTAAAAAAGCGAGGTGTGCGATTTGAAGATAAACCGGAACAGGTAGAAACGAAATCAGCGATGATTACAGCTCATGGGGCTTCAAACCGGACTCGTAACCGGGCAAAAGCAGCGGGGCTTCAGATAAGTGATGCCACCTGCCCTCTCGTTCATTATGCCCATAAGCAGATTCTAGAACTCACGGCGATCGGGTATCACCCCATTATTATCGGCCGACTTGGCCATGTCGAAGTGCGTGGACTCACTGAAGATTTGTCAGAATATGATGTAGTCTTGTGCGAAGATGAAATCAATGCCCTCACAGCTAAGCCACGTTTTGGCGTAGTGGCGCAGACCACCCAGCCCATTGCACGCGTACGTGCTCTTGTTAAACATTTAAAGTCAGGCTTCCCTAACTCTGAGGTCCGTTTTATCGATACGGTATGTAAACCCACCAAGCAGCGGCAGAGCGCCGCTGAAAAACTGGCAAGGAAATCGGACATGGTCTTAGTTGTTGGAGGGATAAACAGCAATAATACTCATGAGTTAATGCGAACTTGTAGGCGGTTTTGCGAGAGAGTTCATCACGTACAGGGGCCGGATGAGATTCTAGCCGAATGGCTTTTCGATACGGATACGATTGGGATCACAGCAGGCACATCCACTCCGGATGAACTCATAGATGCAGTGGAAAACAGAGTGTATTCTATTTCGAGCTTGAACATTCGCAAGGTAAGTTAAGTCCAAAATGCTTTCTTCAGGAGCATGAATCCTTTCGCGAACCCTTTTAAAAACGCTGCCGCCCTTTGCCGAGGGGAAAAACAGTTGCTTACCGACTGGATTGAAGGGAGTCATCGTGGCTCCATCCCGTTTTGCATCGCTCTTATCACATTGGGAGGTTGCTCCTATGGATTCACCATAGGCCTCCGGCATGGTTTGGAGATGGCATTCTATGTGGCCCTCAAATTGCCATTTATTATATTCCTGACATTATTTATTAATGGAATGCTCAATGGGATGCTCAGTCTGACACTCGGCAGTGGAATCGGGTTTCGAAAAAGTCTGCAGTTCCTTCTCACGGGATTTGCCACTATGAGCATCATCCTGGGAGCACTTAGCCCAATCAGTTTCTTTGCCACTCTCAACATGCCCGAGCCGGGAACTCTTGGCGATCCAACATGGCATGGCGCCAACCTACTGCTACACACCGCCCTGATTGCCTATGCAGGCATCCTGGCTAATTCACGATTGCTCCACTATGTTCGTGATTTAGCGGACTCCCATAGCTCCGGCACACATACTTTTCTGGCCTGGCTGACAGGCAATCTTTTTGTCGGCGCTCAAATTTCATGGATTTTACGCCCTTATTTCGTTTCCCCTGGA
>JABGZB010000165.1 GCA_018674955.1 Verrucomicrobiota bacterium
CCGAGACCGAGGCCACGATGACCGAGACCGAGACCGAGACCGAGAAAACGACAGAAAGTCCTAGGGCAAGAAAGCCCAAAGAGTTTGTCGGAGGGTAAAAGACAATCCTATTTGGGATGCTTTTGCCAATGCGATTGGTTAGGCGAAGCCTACTCGTACCGAAGGGCCTGAATGGGATTCAGTTGGGAAGCCTTGTAAGCCGGGAACAAGCCAGCGATGATCCCCGTTAGGACGCTGAAGGTGAGTCCTATTAACAGGGCTTCTGGCGTGATAATGGGCACGTTCTGCTGGGGAGTCAATTGAGTGAGTAGCCAAATCGTTCCGAACGAAGTGGGTAGCCCCACCAATCCACCCATAATGGCTAGAGTAGCGCTTTCCATCATAATTTGAAAAAAAATAGAGAAGTTAGAAGCACCTAGAGCTTTGAAGGTGCCGATCTCACGAATTCGTTCGTTGATGCTGGCAAGCATGATGTTCATAATCCCGATGCCGCCAACGAATAGGCTCAACGCTGAGATAATTAGCCCAATCAGGTTTGCATTTTTTATGCGTTTCTCAGCCGAAGCAATGCGGCTGGCATATGTGGAGAATTCAAAATCCTCAACTCCTTTGTGAGTATGCAGCAGGATATTGCGGACCTGATCCAGAGCTTTCTCCATGTAGTTCAAATCAGCCACCTTGATATCGATATCTGTCAGGTTGGGTTCCGGGGTATCATCGGCTCCACTGGTGGCTTTGAATCTCATCCACATGGTGTTGATCGGGATATAAACAACATTATTTTTGTGATGAAAGCCGTTTCGACGGAAACGGTATCCGGTATGACGCTTGGATCCGGTTCGGTTGTTACGTTTCTGTCTCTCGATCTCCCTTCTTTTCCGCTCGGCATCAGTCATATACTCGGTGAACATTCCGATCACGGTGAACGGCTGCCGGTTGATATGGATGATCTTGCCCACCGGATTGATCTCTTGATCGGTAGATTCCGGATCTCCGAACAGGCGGTTGCGGATGTGGGCGCCGATAACACAAACCGGTTTTGCCTCCCGTTCGTCCAGTTCGGTGAAAAACCGCCCGTACTGAAGAGTATGTCGATTCATTTCCAGCACGACCGGCCAGGCCCCGATAAATTCGGAAGGATAGCAGCTACGCCGTTGGTATGTGATGCGGGCACGGTGCCCCATCTCCGGGGAAACGAGGGAAAGCAGTGTGGCCCCTCGTTTAAGCGCATAGACGTCATTCAGCGTTTTGCCAGGTGATGTGTCGGCTATATGGGCCTGATAGTCTGGCGTATCGCTATCGCGAATGAGTACTTTGTTCAGGCCACCATAAATAATAATATTGTCTCTCATGGCCTTTTCTAGTCCTTCCACGATGGCGGACATGGTTACCACGCTGGCTACGCCGAGAATAACCCCGAGCATGGTTAGCACTGATCGAAACCAGTGCTCGTAGGTTTCCCGAAAGCCGAGGATGAGCAGGTTGAAATAAGTCATTAAACGACTGCAATGGATGACGAGGCAGCATCATAAAACACAGTGAAAGATTGCCCTTTGAAACGGCTACTACTCGTATCGGAGAGCCTCGATGGGATCCAATCTTGAGGCCTTGAAGGCGGGGAACAGGCCGGCGAGCAAGCCGACGCAGGCGCTGAAAGCTATGCCGATCATCAAGGCTTGGCTGGTGATGATCGGCGTGTTTTCGTTCGGGAGTAGTTCCGTCAGAACCCAAACGGCTCCGTAAGAGGCGGGGATGCCGGCCAAGCCGCCGAGCAGGGCAAGGCTGAGGCTCTCCATGATGATTTGGAGGAATACGACGAGGCCGGTGGCGCCCATGGCTTTGAATGTGCCGATCTCGCGGATGCGCTCGTTGATGCTGGCGAGCATGATGTTCATGATGCCGACGCCGCCGACGATCAGGCTGAGTGCGGCGATGATGCCCCGTATGATCTTGGCGTTGGCTAGGCGCTGATTGATGTTCGTGATGGCGCTCTCCTGTGTCTGGAACCCGAAGTCCTCAATGCCGTTGTGAGTCTGGATCATGATGTTACGAATCTGCGCCAGCGCCTTGTCCATCAACTCGAGGTCGACCACCTTGGCGTCGAAGTCGCTTAGCGTGGGGTCGGGCACGTAAACGGTCGGCTCGGATGAACTGGAGGATTGGCTCGAGAACCGGCTGGACGAGGACGAAGTGCTGGCTGAGGCCATGCGGAACTTCATCCACATCGTATTGAGGGGAATGTGGATGGTGTTGTTTTTACGCCAGTAACGACTGCCGCGTGAGTAGAATGACGACTCGCGTTTGGGGCCGCTCCGCGTGTTCTGCATGGCGAGTTTGTACTCGCGTTTTTTTCGGTCCGCTTCGCTCTCCATTCGCTCGTACATGCCGACGATGGTGAACGGCCGGAAGTTGATGTTGATGGATTTGCCTACCGGGTTGAGAGGTTCACCGCCGGGTGCCGTTACGCCAAAAAGTTGATCCCGGATATCTGCACCGATGACGCAGACGTTCTTGGCCTGCAAATCTTCGACCGGGTGAAAAAACCTCCCAAATTTGATGACGTGCGCTTCTAGTTCCATAACATCCTCCCACACACCCATGAATGAGGAGACGTAAGCTCGTTTGTCCTGGTAGGAGGCGCGTGCGCGCGAAACATACATCTCCGGCGAGACGACCTTGAGCAGGGTGGCGTTGCGCTTGAGCGCGTAGGCGTCTTGCACTGTGATGCCAGGAGAGTAGTCACGCTTGTGTTCCTGATAGTCGGGCGGATCCTCTTGGTCGATGTTGATTTTGTCAGCGCCGCCGTAGGCGACCATGCGCTCTTTCATCGCATTCTCCATGCCTTGTACAATCGCGGACATGGTGACGAGGCTTACGATTCCCAGCACAACGCCAATGATTGTCAGCAGCGATCGGAACCAATGGGATGCGATTTCCCGTAGTCCGATGGTGACTGTATTAATGAGAATCATGGAGGGTCAGTCGTAGCGCAGCGCCTGGATTGGATCCAGCTTGGCCGCTTTGATCGCAGGGAACAGCCCAGCCAAGCTGCCGATAAGCGCACTGAAACCAAAGGCGATCAGCATGGCCTGAGTCGTCATGATCGGCGGCGTGGTGTCGTCCGCCAAGCTGGCTAGCGTGTTGACAAGTATGGGCGAAATGGCTAGCCCGGCCAAGCCGCCTGCCACCGCCAGCACTACACTTTCGATCAGGATTTGGGTGAACACGTCCATTGTTGTTGCGCCGACGGATTTGCAGATGCCGATTTCCCTGACACGCTCGGAGATGCTCGAGAGCATGATGTTGATGATGCCGATTCCGCCGATCAAAAGGCAGATCCCGGCGATAAACATGCCGCTGACGCGCTCGTTGTGAATGGCCAGCGTGATGTCATCGGCGAACTCCTCCTGCGTCTCGAACTCAAAATCCTCCAGCCCCTTGTGCGTGCGCATCAGCACGTTGCGAACCTGTTGTAGCGACGGCGAGAGCAGTGACACATCCTCGATTTTCATCGTGATCTCGGACAGTTTTCGATCGAGCACGCTGCCGGTCTCATAGCTGGAATCGAGTTTTGCGACCAGCGTGTTGAGCGGCACCATGATGGCGTTGTTTTTCTGGTAATAAATATACTGGGTTCGGCGGGTGTTGCTGTCCCCCCCGCGCGAGAACATGTTCCGGCGGCTTCGAGTTTCCCCAGCAGCCTTGGCGGCCTCTTTCTTTTTCCGATCCTCGTCGCTCATGTATTCTTTGAACATACCCACGATGGTGAAGGGTACGTAGTTGATCAGGATACGCTCGCCAATCGGGATGATTGTTTCGCCTTGTTCGTCCATCTCGTCGAAAAGCGAGTTGCGGATTTCTGTGCCGATGACGCAGACGTTATTGGCCAGGAGGTCGTCCATCATCGTGAACATCCGGCCGTGCTCGATCTCGTGTTCCTGTATTTCCAGCGCGCTTGGCCAAGTGCCCTGCAACATCCACGGCCGGGCCCCGCGCCCCTTGCGGCTTACCCGCAGGTAGCCCCTGTAGCGGCTTTTATTTATGGACGGCGTGATGTCGTGAACCATCGGCGCACCGGCTTGCAGCGCGTACACGTCCTTGAGTGTGACGCCTTTGGCTTCGCCTTCGAGATGCTTTTGGTAGTCAGGCAGGTCGTCCTCGGACTCCACAGTTATTTTCTCAAGTCCGCCGGTCTCGGCCAGCGACTCGCGCAGGAGGTTTTCCTTTCCCTTCACGAACGCGGCCATCGTCACGAGGCTCGCCACACCGCATATGACCCCGAACATCGTCAGCAAAGACCGGAACCAGTGCGCCCCGATTTCCTTGATGCCGCTCTGGATAACCGTGCCAAAATTCATCCCAAAAAATTAGGTCGTTGGCTTCGCTTCAGAGTTTGTGATTTGCTCAAACCGAGGCGCCTTGCCCGCGAGCGTGGGGTCGGCTTCGTTGGCGATTTTGCCGTCGCGAATCTCAATGCGCCGCGGTGTCACGGCTGCGATCTCCGGGTCGTGCGTGACGAGCATCACCGTTCGGCCCTCGTTGTGGAGTTGATCGAACATCTCGAGAATCAACTCGCCAGTATGCGAGTCGAGGTTGCCGGTCGGTTCGTCGGCGAAAATGATGCGAGGATCGTTCACCAAAGCTCGGGCTATGGCGGTGCGCTGCTGCTGTCCGCCTGACAACTGTGACGGGCGATGCTTGCTACGATCCTCCATGTTTACACGGCGCAGCGCAGTCATGGCGCGCTCGCGCCGCTCCTTGCCGCTGTGGCCACTGTAAATCATCGGCAGCTCGACATTTTGCCGAACAGTCAACTTGGGCAGAAGATTGAAAAACTGAAAAACAAAACCGATTTTTTTGTTCCGGATCGAAGCCAGTTGACGGGAGGAGGCGTCGTGGATCATCGTGTCATCCAACCTGAGTGTGCCGGAAGTGGGCGAGTCGAGGCAGCCGAGGATGTGCATCAATGTCGATTTGCCGCTGCCGGACGGTCCGATGATCGAGATGAACTCGCCCGAGTCGATGTCCAGTGACACGCCGTCAAGCGCCCGGATGGTTTCGCCGCCGAGATGGTAGGTTTTGTGGATGTCCCTGAGTTCGAGGAGGGCCATGGGGTGTTCAGTGTATTGCGTTTGGGCAAGCGGCGTTTAGCGAGGGCCTTTTGAGCCGCGCCGACTGCTACCGCCGCCGCCCTTGCCTCCTTTGCGTCCGCCGGATCGTTTCATCATCTGTTCACGCATTTTTTTCTTCTCTTCGTCGGTCATGCTTGCCATGGCGGCCTTCTTTTCTTCGAGATCCAGTTCGCCGTCCCCGTTTTTGTCGTACTTCTCGAGGAGCGGGTTTTTCTCGGGTTCCGACTTGGCGACAACCTTACCATCAAGCGAGATCGTTTCGCCGATTTTGTTGTCGTCAGGTTTTTCAATGGCGACAACATCGCCGACCTTCAATCCTCGCAGGACTTCCGTGTGGTACAAATCGTTCACGCCGACGTCGAGCATTGTCTTGTCAAAAACTTCACCATTTTCCACGTAGGTAAAAATCTCGGTGCGTTGTTCTGTCTCGTTGCGCTCGGTGAAAATAGCGGCCAGAGGCGCGGCGACGACGTTGTCCGCCGAGGCGACCGGGATGCTGATGCTGGCGGTCATGCCGGGGATGATGTCCGAGTCGCTGGTCAGCAACTTGATGCGTGTGGAGAAGCCCTTGATGCTGTTACGGATGGTCGCTTGTGGCGCTATCCGCTCGACGATGCCATCGATGATGAGGTCGGAGATGGCCTCAATCTCTATTTTCACCACCTGTTCCTTGTTCATGCGAGCCACGTCCGCCTGGTTGACATGCGCCTGGATAATGAGGTTGTTCAGGTCGGCAATCTCCATCACCTCGGTGCCGGAACTTTGGCCTCCTGTGCCGGATACCGCTTGGCCGATCGACACCGGCCGGGACAGCACGGTGCAGTCGAAGGGGGCAAGAACACTGGTTTTCGAAAGCTTTTCGAGTGAGAGTTGATAATCATTCTGGGAGCGATCGCGCGAAATGAGGGACTGCTCGTACTTGGTCTTGGCTCGTTCAAAGATTTCCGTGGAAATCAATTGCTCCTCGAAAAGTTGCTTGGAACGCTCAAACTCACTCTTGGCTTGCTCCAGTTGAAGCGTGGCGCTGTCGATCTGCTTTTTGCGGGAATCAATTTCGATCTTGAGATCCTTGTCGTCCAGGCGGAAAAGCAGGTCGCCCTTGACGACGCGGTCGGAGATGTCCACCGGCAATTCGGCGATTTTGCCGTGAACCTCCGGCCGTACGGAAACCTTGTCCGCCGGGCTGATTTCACCCGCCACGCGCACCGTGAAATCGATGTCGCGGTTTTTGATGACTTCGGTTGTTTTTCGGTTTTTAACCTGGGATTTGTTGCTGTTGGGTTGTTCCTTGCCCTGCCACTGGAAGTAGCCAAAAACTCCCACTGCCAGCAGCAGCACAACGATGATGATGTTTTTCATAAATGAAAGAGGCGGAGACATTAAGGAGAAATCGGCACACGTTCAATCAAACGTTTTCCGCCTCTCGATGCCCGTCCGGTTGCTCAAGCACCATTGATACGCCGCAAGCCCCAGTAAGTTTCAAAAAATTGCATTTAAAACCATCCTTTGGCAATCTGCCTGTAGCTTCTGGACGGAGGCCCGAGGGGCAACAAGCCAACACTGACGGGTGCAATTTATTTACAACATTCTTTTTGAGGCCTGTTTCATCGTTTCAGCGCCCTACTATTTTTTGAGGATGCGACGCCGCGGGGGGTGGCGGAAGGGTTTCGGGGAGCGGTTGGGCCGTTATTCCACCAAGTTCAAGCAGGCCATCAGCAACCGGGACGTCATCTGGCTGCATGCGGTCAGTGTCGGCGAGGTGAACCTCTGCGTGCAAATTATCAAGGCTCTTCAGCCGCGTTTGCCCAATATTAAGCTGGTTGTCTCCACCACCACCACCACGGGGATGAGCGAGCTGCACAAAAAACTCCCTGCCGAAGTCGGCAAGATTTACTACCCGATGGATCGCCGGGGATACGTTCGCCGTGCCTTTGCCACCATCCGGCCCAAGGCGGTGGTGCTCGTCGAGGCAGAGATTTGGCCGAACTTTCTCTGGGGTTTACAGGCCCGGGATATCCCGCACTTCCTCGTAAACACCCGCATCTCCGGCAAGTCGTATGACGGGTATCGCCGCTTTCGTTTTTTGTTTCGCCGCTTCTTCGCCGGGTTCACCGGCGTGGGTGCCCAAAGCGAACACGATGCCAAGCGCTTGGTCGAACTCGGGTGCGACAGCGAAATGGTGCACGTGTTTGGCAGTTGTAAATTCGATGGGACTGGGATCAGCCGGGATCGGCTCTTGGACGTTTCCAGCTTGTTGCGAAGCTTGGGCGTCCCCAAGGGCGCGCCGTTGCTCGTCGGCGGTAGCACGCACGATGGCGAGGAGGCGATCTTGGCCGGCTTGGCCAAGCGGCTGCGCGAAAAACATCCCGACTTGTTTCTCGTGCTCGTGCCGCGCCATGCCGAGCGCGGCCGCGAAGTGGGCGACGCCTTGGCCAAGCTGGGAGTACGCTTTATTTATCGCAGCGAGATCGGTAGCAACATGCCGCCAAAAGAGCAGGGGAGTCTCGACTGCCTACTCGTCAACACCACCGGCGAGTTGAAATTTTTTTACGAGGAGGCTGCCGTTGTGTTCATCGGCAAAAGCCTGACAGCACAAGGCGGCCAAAACCCGATCGAGCCTGCCGGTTTGGCCAAGCCGATTGTGTTAGGGCCGCACATGGGAAATTTCGCGGAAATCACAGCCAAGTTTCTCGCTAATGACGCCGCGATTCAAGTGGACGATGAAGCCGCTCTTGAGTCGGCGATCGACGATCTGCTCAGCGACGAAGCCAAGCGGGATGCGCTTGGCCAAGCGGCACGAAAAGTAGTTCAAAGCAACGAGGGCGCCGTCGAGCGCACCGTCGTAATGATTATCTCCGGCATTAACACGGGCGAAATGGTGCAAAAATACTGAGTAGGCAGCTTCCTTTTCAGTTGGGAAAAATTACAAAAAACCGTTGACATCAGGGCAAATCGGCATAATCTCCACCAAGCCTATCGAGTATAGGTAAATTATTTTGCAAGCAACCTTGACCAATGATCTGGCTCCCGATCTCGGCTTTGATTTGCGCGAGACCAACGCTCGCCTCGAGCGGACGTCCGCCTCCGAGCGCATGGCTTGGGCGTCTGGGCAGTTTGGCGTCGGGCTGGTTTTGTCCTCAAGTTTCGGTGCCCAAGCGGCGGTGATGCTTCACCTCGCCACGCAGGTTCAGCCCGACATTCCGGTGATTTTTGTCGATACCGGATATCTGTTTCCGGAGACGTACGAGTTCGCCGAGCGCTTGGCCAAGCGACTGCAGGTGAATCTCAATGTTTATCGTTCCAAGCGAAGCCCGGCGTGGCAGGAGTCAATCGACGGTAAGCGTTGGGAGCAGGGAGTCGAAGGGATCGAGGCCTACAACGCGGAGAACAAAGTCGAGCCGATGAACCGCGCTCTCGACGAATTGCGGGCCACCGCTTGGCTTGTCGGCCTGCGTCGGCAGCAAAGTGCGTCGCGCAAAAAACTCCCGGTGCTTGTCTTGGCCAAGGGTAGGGTGAAGGTGCACCCGATCATCGATTGGACGGACAAAAATGTGCACGATTATTTGAAGGCCAACGATCTACCGTACCATCCGCTTTGGGATCAGGGCTACATCTCCATCGGCGACATGCACACCACGCGCCGACTGGAGGACGGCATGAGCGAGGAGGAGACCCGCTTCTTCGGGCTCAAGCGCGAGTGTGGTTTGCACGAGGGGACGGGTACGGACTTCGCCATCTGATGTCGTCGCTGGAAAACATTCACCCGACATTCGGGCAACTGCTGGGCCGCAAAGCCAAGGAGACGTTGCTGAAGCAGCGCGGCTTGGTTGTTTGGCTGTACGGTTTGTCCGGCAGCGGCAAGAGCACGTTGGCCAACGCGCTGGAGCGCCTGCTGCACGGGGAGGGCTTTTTCACCCAAGTGCTCGATGGCGACAACATCCGCTCCGGCTTGAACAGCAACCTTGGTTTCTCGGACGACGACCGGCGGGAAAACATCCGGCGGATCGCCGAGGTGGCTAAGCTCTTCGCCAATGCGGGGGCGGTGACGATCGCGTCGTTCATTTGCCCGCGAAACGAGCTTCGGGCGATGGCTCGCGAGATCGTTGGCCCGGAGGATTTCATCGAGGTCTACGTCGAATGCAGTTTTGAAACGTGCGAAGGGCGTGATGTGAAGGGCCTGTACGCCAAGGCCAAGGCCGGTGAGGTTTCGCAGTTCACCGGCAAGGATTCGGTGTTCGAGCCGCCCGAACCGAGCGAGGCTGCTGACTTGATTTTGAACACCGACGAACAAGGGGAGAGCGAGTCTCTCGAGCAACTTTACCGGGCGGTCCATCCGCGTTTGGCATTGCCCAAGTCATAATATGAGCGAACACAAAAGCTATCACCTAACCCATTTGGAGCAACTCGAGGCCGAGTCCATTTATGTGATGCGCGAGGTGGCGGCGCAGTTTGAGCGACCGGCTTTGCTATTTTCAGGGGGCAAAGATTCCATCATTATGGTGCGTTTGGCGCAGAAAGCATTTTGGCCGGCCAAGCTGCCGTTCCCGCTGGTGCATGTGGACACCGGGCACAACTTCGACGAGACGATCGAGTTTCGCGATCGCTTGGCCAAGGAGGTCGGCTCGGAACTGATCATCGGCAGTGTGCAGGCGGAGATCGATGCCGGCCGGGCCAAGGAGGAAACCGGTCCGAACCCAAGCCGAAATCGCCTGCAAATCCCCGCGCTGCTCAACACTATCGAGCAGCACAGGTTCGACGCCTGCCTTGGCGGCGCGCGGCGCGATGAGGAAAAGGCGCGCGCGAAGGAACGCTTCTTCTCGCACCGCGACTCATTCGGCCAGTGGGACCCGAAAAATCAGCGGCCCGAGTTGTGGAACCTGTTCAACGGCCGGATGGACTTCGGCGAGAATTTCCGCATTTTCCCGATCAGCAACTGGACGGAGATGGACGTGTGGCAATACATCAAGATGGAGGACATCCCGCTGCCGAGTATTTACTTCTCGCACTCCCGCGAGTTCGTCCGGCGCGACGGTGTGCTGCTTGGCCGGTGTGAGCACATCACGCTGCTCGACGGCGAAAAGTGGGAGAGTGCCAACGTGCGTTGCCGCACCGTCGGCGACGTGACTTGCACCGGCATGGTCGAGAGCGTGGCCAACAATGTGGACGACATCATCGAGGAAGTCGCCGCCGCGCGCCAAACCGAGCGAGGCGGCCGCGCCGACGACAAGCGAGGTGAAACCGCAATGGAAGACCGGAAAAAGGAAGGGTATTTTTAATTTCGATGAGCACCGAAACGAAAGGCTATTTGGATATGGATCTGCTGCGGTTCACGACTGCGGGCAGTGTGGATGACGGCAAGAGTACGCTCATTGGGCGGTTGCTGTACGATAGTAAATCGATTTTTGAAGATCAGTGGGACGCCGTTGAGCAGTCGAGCAAACAGCGCGGCGACGAAAACGTAAACCTCGCGCTGCTTACCGACGGACTGCGCGCCGAGCGCGAGCAGGGCATCACGATCGATGTGGCTTATCGGTACTGCGCCACGCCCAAACGGAAATTCATCGTTGCCGACACGCCGGGTCACATTCAGTACACGCGCAACATGGTCACCGGTGCCTCGACGGCGAACTTGGCGATTATTTTGATTGACGCCCGCAACGGTGTCATCGAGCAGACTTGCCGCCACTCGTTCATCGCAAATCTGCTGCAAATTCAGCACATCATTGTTTGTGTGAACAAGATGGATCTTGTCGATTGGAGCGAGGATCGATTCAATGAGATCGTGGCGGATTACAAGGAATTCGCCTCGCGCCTCGAGGTGCCGCACATCGATTTCATCCCCGTCAGCGCACTGCTGGGGGACAACGTGGTGGAGCGCTCCGCGAACATGGATTGGTATCAGGGCAGCCCGCTGCTTTACACACTTGAGACGATGTACATCGGCAACGAGCACAACCACGTGGACGCGCGGTTTCCGGTGCAATGGGTCATCCGCCCGCACAGCGACGAGTGGCACGACTTTCGGGGGTACGCCGGTCGCGTGGCCGGGGGCGTGTTCAAGCCGGGAGACGAGGTGACAGTGATGCCCAGCGGCTTCCAGTCGCGCATTAAGGGCATCCACGACATCCACGGCGACGTGCCGGAAGCCTTTGCGCCAATGTCCGTGACTGTCACGCTAGAGGACGAGATCGACATCAGCCGAGGCAACATGATCGTCAAGCAAAACAACCCGCCGCAAAGCAGCCAGCAGGTCGAGGCGATGATTTGCTGGTTCAGTCCTGAGGCCAACTTGCAGGAACGCGGTCGTTACACATTGCGCCACACTACCAATGAAGTGAAATGTTTGGTGAAGGAGTTGAAATACAAGATGGACATCAACACCCTGCATAAACTGAAGGACGATCGGGAGGTGCGCCTCAACGACATCGCCCGCGTTTCGCTGCAGACCAGCGCCCCGCTGCACTTCGATCGCTACCGTCGCAACCGTGCAACGGGAAGCTTCATCCTCATCGACGAGCAGACCAATAACACCGTCGCCGCCGGGATGATCGTGGGTTGAGGAGCGAGACGAATTGAAATGTGGTCCGTGATTTCAAATTTTCCACAAACCTCGCAGTTTTAGCTCGGTGGTGTTGCAGGGCAGCGCGTAAAATCAATCTTCCCAGTCCTTCGCGCGTGTGAGAGCCTTGTTCCAGCCATTGAAAAGTTGGCGGCGCGCGGCCGGTTTCATGCGCGGGGCGAAACGCTTGTCCTGTTGCCACTGGGTCGCGATGTCCTTTTGCGATTTCCAGTAACCGACGGCAAGCCCCGCCAAATACGCCGCGCCGAGCGCGGTGGTCTCGGTGATGCGTGGGCGGACAACGGGCACGTTTAGCAAATCGCTCTGAAACTGCATCAGCAGATTGTTCGCGCTTGCGCCTCCGTCCACGCGGAGTTCCTTCAACCGCACGCCCGCGTCGGCCTCCATGGCGGTTAGGATGTCGCGCACTTGATAAGCGATGCCCTCGAGCGCGGCACGGGCGATGTGGGCCTTGGTGGCGCCGCGGGTGAGGCCGCACAAAATGCCGCGCGCGTGTTGGTCCCAGTGCGGCGCGCCGAGCCCGGCGAAGGCGGGCACAAGGTACACGCCGCCGTTGTCCGGCACGCTGGCGGCGAGTTTTTCAATCTCGGCGGCGGACTTGAAAAAGTTCAGCCCGTCGCGCAGCCATTGCGTCACCGCGCCGGCGATGAAGATGCTGCCCTCGAGCGCGAACTCCGTGCGGCCGCCAATGCGCCACGCGACGGTTGTGAGCAAATTGTTTTTGGACGGCATCGGTTTCGCGCCGGTTTGCATCAGCATGAAGCAGCCGGTGCCGTACGTGTTTTTAACCATGCCGGGGCGCGTGCAGCATTGGCCGAAGAGGGCAGCTTGCTGGTCGCCCGCGATGCCGGCGATGGGGATGGGTTTGCCAAACACGGTTGTCTCGCCAACGACTTCGCTGGAGCCACGCACTTCGGGCAATACGCTGCGGGGCACCTTGAAAATTTTCAGCAGCTCCGCGTCCCAATCGCCGGTGCGGAGGTTGTAAAGCATCGTGCGCGAGGCGTTGCTGGCGTCGGTGACGTGCGTGGTGCCGCCGGTGAGTTTCCAAATGAGCCACGTGTCCATCGTGCCAAAAGCGAGCTTTCCCTGCCGAGCGAGTGCGCGCGCGCCTTTTACATTTTTCAGCAGCCATGCGATTTTGGTTGCGGAAAAATAGGCATCGATGACAAGGCCGGTCTTGCGGCGGATGAGCGGCACCTTGCCGCCGGCTTTGAGCCGGTCGCAATCCTTCGCGGTGCGGCGGTCCTGCCACACGACGGCGTTGGCGATGGGCTTTCCGGTTTGGCGATCCCACAGCAGCGTGGTCTCGCGCTGGTTGGTGATGCCGATGGCGGCGATGTGGGTGGCGGTGAGTCTGGCTTTTTCCAGCGCGGCCTTGGCGGTGGCGAGTTGGGTTTTCCAAATGGCCTCGGCATCGTGCTCGACCCAGCCGGGTTTGGGGAAAATTTGAGGGAACTCCTTCTGCGCCACCGCTTTCACGCGCCCGGCGCGGTCAAAGACAATTGCGCGCGAACTGGTCGTGCCTTGGTCGAGTGCGAGTATGTATTTCATGTCCAAAGCCATTTGTAAACGAGCGCGCCGAGGACGCCGCCGATGCACGGGCCGCCGATGGGAATCCACGCGTAGCACCAGT
Organism: Verrucomicrobiota bacterium; assembly: GCA_018674955.1. Lineage (GTDB taxonomy): Bacteria > Verrucomicrobiota > Verrucomicrobiia > Limisphaerales > UBA1096 > UBA1096. The sequence goes on from JABGZB010000165.1 coordinate 13,349, forward strand.
CTGATTTGCCCTTGCCCGCGATGGGCAGCAGTGCGTGGGCGATGCGTGGGCCGAGGTCGCGCGCGGGGTTGATGGCGTAGCCGGTGGGGCCGCCGAGCGAAAGGCCAATTGAAAAGACGAGCAGGCCGACAAGCAGCGGCTTTAGGCCAAGCGCCCATTCTTTCTGAATTATTTTCTCTTCGGTGGTCATGATCTCGGGCGAGAGGATGGCGAGCACGCCGAGCACGAGGGCGAAGGTGCCGATAATTTCGCAGAGCAAGTTGGCGAACGGCTTGCGAATGGCGGGCGCGGTGGAGAACACGCCGAGCTTGGCTGCGGGATCGTCGGTGGCTTCCCAATGGGGCAGGTAGGCGAGCCAAACAGTGGCTGCGCCGAGGATGGCGCCGAGCATTTGCGCCGCCACGTATTTGGGAACGTCGTGCCACGGCAATTCGCCGATGCTCGCCAGGCCAAGGGTTACTGCGGGATTGATGTGCGCGCCGCTCACATTCACCACCGCGTATACGGCGATAGTTACAGCTAAACCCCAGCCGGCGGTGATGACGATCCAGCCCGAGTTGTGTCCGCCGGTTTTTTTTAGGCTGACATTAGCGCACACGCCGCCGCCCAGCAGAATGAGCAGGAAGGTGCCGACCAGTTCCGCGGTGAAGACACTCACGGGGTGCAGTATAGCGGGCAAGCGGCCCGCGAACAGGAAAGAATGACTGCCGGGAGGTGCGCCTTAACGACATCGCCCGCGTCTCGCTGCAGACCAGCGCCCCGCTGCACTTAGATCGCTACCGTCGCAACCGAGCAACAGGCAGCTTCATTCTCATCGACGAGCAGGTGAACAACACCGTCGCTGCCGGGATAAAAAAAAGCGACGCATTTATTGCGTCGCCTTGGCTTTAAAACCTTTCGAGAGCTACCTGTTGAGAGCTTCGTAAACCTTGCCGACCATTGCTTCGTTGGGGGTGAGGGTTTTTTGGCCGGGTGACCACTTGGCCGGGCAAGCTTCGGCCGGATGGGCTAAGCAGTGCACGTTAGCTTCGACGATGCGAGACAACTCTTCCATGTTGCGGCCCACGTTGTAGTAGTTCACCTGACTGCTCACCAGTTTGCTTTCCGGGTTGATGATGAACGTTCCACGCAAGGCCAAGCCGGTGTTCTCGTCGTAGACGCCGAACAGGCTCGAGACTTTCCCGGTGGTGTCAGCACCCATGGTATATTTGACATCGGCCATCAATTTCTCCGATTGGCACCAGGCGAGATGGCTGAATTTCGTATCGGTGGATACCGAGATGATCTTGGCCCCCAATTCCGTGAGTTTGGCATCCTGCGCGGCCAAGTCAGCCAACTCAGTGGGGCAAACAAAGGTGAAATCCGCCGGGTAAAAAACAAGAACCGTCCACTTGCCATCATTTCTCAGTTCGGACAATTTGACTTCACCAAATGAGCCGCTGCTTGGCTCGAAGGTTTCCATCGTAAATTCCGGCGCGTCCTGCCCCACGGCGATTGGAGTGGGGTCACAGTAAAGGCCAGTATTAAATTCGTCTGCCATTTTGTTTCCCTAAACTTACAGCCCCTTTTCGATCATCAGCTTGAGCAGGTCGCCGACTCGGTTGGAGTAGCCCCACTCGTTGTCGTACCAGCTTACGAGCTTGAAGAAGTTTTCGTTCAACTCCATGCCGGCTCCCTGATCGTAAATACTCGAGTCGGCGCAGTGGATGAAATCAGTACTCACGACGGCATCCTCAGTGTAAGCAAGAATGTTTTTCAGATACGTCTCGCTGGCGTTTTTCATCGCAGCGGAGATTTCGTCGTAGCTGGTGCTCTTCTCAGTCTTGAAGGTCAGATCCACGACCGAAGTGGTCGGGGTCGGCACGCGGAACGCCATACCGCTCAACTTGCCCTTGACCTCCGGGCAGACGAGGCTCACCGCCTTGGCGGCGCCCGTGCTGGCTGGGATGATGTTTGTGGCGGCGGCGCGGCCGTCGCGCCATGCCTTGCGGCTTGGGCCGTCCACGGTTTTCTGCGTGGCGGTGTAGGCGTGGATGGTGGTCATCAACCCCTCGGCGATGCCGAAGCCCTCCTTGAGCAGTACATGCACGACCGGCGCGAGGCAGTTGGTGGTGCAGGAGGCGTTGGAGACGATGTGGTGGTTGGCTGCGTCGTAAAGATTGTCATTGACGCCCATCACGACGGTGAGGTCCTCGCCCTTGGCCGGCGCGGAGATGATCACTTTTTTTGCCCCAGCGTCGATGTGGCCCTTAGCCTTCTCTGCGGCGGTGAACAGGCCGGTGGACTCGATCACGACATCTACGCCGAGTTCTTTCCACGGCAGGCCGCTTGGCTCGCGAGCACTGACGACTTTGATTTCGGCGCCATCGACGATGATGGTGTCATCCCCGCGATGAGTGACTTCGCCGGGGAAAGAGCCCTGAGTGGAGTCGTATTTTACGAGGTAGGCGAGATTGTCCGCCGGTACGATGTCGCCCACGGCCACAACGTCGATTGCATCGCCGACGAGGCCCTGTTCCACCATTGCACGATAAGCCAATCGGCCGATGCGGCCGAATCCGTTGATTGCTACTTTTACTGCCATAGTTAAATAGAAAAATTTACTTTGATGAGTCCCGGAAATCGGGTCGCGCATTATACCGGCGTTTGCCCCTGCGTCAATGCGATTTTGGAAAAGATCTTGTACTTGGCCGAACTGATGGGTTTATCCCTAATCAGTGGGGAGGATTGAGATTATTACTTTAGCGAGCAAATGGCGGTTTTAGAACTCTTGGTATTGACGGCATTGATAGAGTAGATTGTTTCCGGCTTTTAATGGTTTTCAGTTCTGGAACATCTGTAAAGCGCACTCTAATTAGCCCAAGTAGTTGAAAATGCTTGTCATAAGCTCCACCAAGTAAAGTTCTCGAGGAAAACACGTGTTCACGTGTGTTAACTCGATAGGCCACTAGGGAGACCTTGGTTACCGAAAAGTTGTTCTGCTTTTTGAAAAACGCCAATTCAGGAAGTGCTACTGGAGCCCCAGAAATTGGATTGGGGATTGCTTGGTCTTCAGCAATACCAAAAGTAACCGCAGCGGTATCAAGCGAACTGGCCCCGCTTCGAACCTCAATGATCATCTCTGCATGATCGACCTCATCAACCACCAGCACGCCATTGGAGAAGAGAAGGTCACGGAGGGAGCCGATCATATATTCCTGATCGATCGTTTTGAGGTATTTCTCCGATAAGTATACCTTGATCCCTTGTAGGCGGCGGATGGCCTCCATATCCAATTCTGAGAGAGCTCGGTCGATCGCAGTGCTGAGCAGCAATTGCTCGCCGACACTCCGCGCCGGTTCGGTCATCCGCTGTTTGTTGACGCAGCCCGACGCTAAGCCGGCTAGTAATGCCAGCGTAAGTGTGAGCGGCCGTGTGAGTATCCGGGGGATTCGCATTAAAAGAGTTAGTCGTTGGCTTTGTCGTGCAGGATCGCCGCCTCGAGGCCGAGGATGTACGAGCCCGCGCCGAAGCCGTTGATGCTGCCGATGCAGGCCTGGGCGATGATCGATGTCTGCCGGTACGACTCGCGGGCGTGGACATTCGTCAGGTGAATCTCGATCGCCTTCACTCCCGCGCCGACGATGGCGTCCTTGAGCGCGATGCTCGTGTGCGTGTACGCCGCCGCGTTGAGGATCACGTAGTCGTAGTCGCCGGCCGACTGCTGCACCTGCGTCACCAATTCGCCCTCGTGGTTGGATTGGTGAAACACCACCTCGATGCCATGCCGGTCGCCGTGTTCACGAACCATATCCTCAATGTCCGACAGCTTCATGCTGCCGTAAATCTCCGGTTCGCGTTGGCCCAGCAGGTTTAGGTTGGGGCCGTTGAGGAACAGTACCTTCATGTCCGCGCAGATTATTATTCAGCCGCCGCGCTTTTGTCGAACTGATTTGTCGGTGCGGCCAACAACCAGCCCAGCATCAGCCAAGCCGGCCAAACCAGCGCCGGGATGTACAGCCCGAACTCGACAAACCCTTGCAGCGCCCACGCCAACAGGCCAAGCCGCACGGCGATGAGCACCGGATCGTTCAGCCGCCGTCGGGCCAGCACCCACGCCGCTCCACCGATGAACGCCGCGTACAGCGCAAACCCGGGCCAGCCGGAGTCGCTCGCCTGCTGCAAATAGTCGTTGTGCGTCAGCCGTGTCGGCTCGGCCCCGGGCGCGCGATGCCGCTTGTACGCGATTTGAAACGTCCCCGGCCCGGTGCCCAGCAGCGGCTCATTCATCGCCGTCTGCACGGCGGCGCTCCAGTAGCCGAACCGTGCCCCGACACTCGTCGCGCCCCGGTCAAAATAATCGGCGTACTTCACGGCGAACCCGGCCAAGCCCAGCACCATTGCCGCGCCGGCCAAGCTCAACTTCAGTTTTTTTGGCACTGGCAAATGCAGAAACCAAGCGCCGAGCAGCGCGATCGCAATCAGCCAACCCGCCTTCGAGCCGGACCAATACAGGCAGGCCAAGCCGACCGCCGCCAAGCCAAGCGCGAGCACTGCGCGGGGCAACCGCCAGCGCCCTTGGCCAAGCACCAACGCGAGCGACACCGGCAGCAAAAGCAGGATCACCCCGGCCAGCGCGTTCGGATAAAACATGTGCCCGTAAAGCCGTGTGCTGTACATGCGCTTGACCAGCTCGATCGGAAGCTGACGCACTTTGGCCGCGGTTCCAGGAGGCAGGGTGACGATCTGTTTTTCGATTTCCGGCGGGATGGTTTTGCCCGCGTCCCGCGCCTTGGCCGGCAGCGTTGCCGGGTCAAGTTTGCCGGACTCGATTTGTTCGATGATGTTGTTGCGCGTTTGCTCGAGTCCACCGAATTTTTCGATGCACGCATCCGCGAGGTTTAGCATCAAGCCAAGCATCGCCCCCCAAAGCGCCAGCTTGGCCAGGCGCATCCGGCCCAGCACAAACAGCCCTAAATAAAACGCCGCAAGGCACGACGCAAAATGGATCACTGTCGTCCGCGACATCGCCTCGTTTTCCGTCTGCAAAAACGACAGCAACTGCCACCCCAACCAAGCGGCCGGCAGCCAAACAATCCACTTGGGCACTCCCGGCGGTAAACTCAGTTTTGGCTTGGCCAAGCGCGAAAAACCGAGTACGCACGCCAGCCCAAGCACGGTGAGGATGCCCAGATACGGGCGGACGTTCGATGGGCTTTCGCCGCCCAAAAGCACGCTCTTGGGCGGGTGCAGATAATCGAGAATGACCGGGTTGCCGAAGAGGAACAGCGCGGTGAAAAGCCAGACGCCGGTGAGGATCAA
>JABGZB010000166.1 GCA_018674955.1 Verrucomicrobiota bacterium
CCCCCGCGAAATTGCGGAGCCAATGGAGGCAATCGAGATGGACGGCATCTTTGGCTCATTAATACCGGAGGTACAGCACGCGCTGCAAAAGGAAGGGTACTCAACGCCGACGCCGGTGCAGGGCAAAACGATCCTGCCGCAGATTGAGGGCCGGGATTTGTTCGGCAGCGCACAGACAGGGACCGGCAAAACCGCCGCGTTCACCATCCCGCTGCTTCAGGAGTTGGCCGCCGAGAAAATCAACCCGGAGGGTCGCCACCCACGGGCGCTGATCCTTGCGCCAACGCGTGAGTTGGCGGCGCAGATCGGCGACAGCATCACGGCGTACGGCCGGTTTCTGCAGGTTTCCCACACGGTGATTTACGGCGGTGTGGGACAGGGGCCGCAGGAAAAGGCGATGAACCGCGGCGTCGATATTGTCGTCGCCACGCCGGGCCGATTACTCGACTTGATGGGGCAGGGGTTTGTGAAACTTGATGCCGTCAAGACGTTCATCCTCGACGAGGCGGACCGCATGCTGGACATGGGATTCATCCCCGACATCGAGCGCATCTTGGCCGAGTTGCCAAGCGAGCGGCGGACCGGGTTTTTCTCCGCGACACTGCCGACAGCCGTGGAGGCCTTGGCCAAGCGCCTGCTGGTCGATCCGGCGCGCGTCACGATCAACCCCGATCAGCCGACGGTGGAGAAGATTTGCCAGCGACTGCTTTACGTCGACCGGGATAACAAGGATGACCTGCTCGTTTCGATTCTCCGCGATCCGGAAGTGAAGCGCGCGATCGTCTTCACGCAGATGAAGTACAAGGCGAACCGTGTCTGCGAACGACTGGAGCGGGTGGGGATTTCTGCGGCGCCCATTCACGGCAATAAGACACAGGCGGCCCGGACGCGGGCGCTGGAGCAGTTCCGCAAAGGGAAGGTGAAAGTATTGGTCGCCACTGACATTGCTGCTCGCGGCATCGACGTCGACGGCATCACGGACGTGTTCAACTACGACTTGCCGACCGAAGCCGAGACGTACATTCACCGGATCGGCCGAACGGCTCGCGCCGGCAGCGAAGGTCAAGCTTGGACATTTTGTAGCAAAGAGGAGGCCGGACAACTGCTGGACATCGAGCGGATGATCAAAAAACAGATCCCCGACGATGTGGAGCACGATCTGCATTCCGAACGCGCGTTCAAGTCAGTGCGCTCTCCCCAAAAACAGCACGGGAGACAGCCGCGAAACGGCTACGGAAAAAATACGCCTACCAAAAGACGGCCAAGGCGCAACGCACGATACGCCCGGTAGCCGCTTGGCCAAGCGGCGTCGGTTCACGTCAGGCTCCAGCCTTTTCGGTAGTCGCGTTTCAGGAATCGCTCCGCGTCCGGGGCGTTGGGAATCATCATGTTTTCCGCGTCCCACTCGATCTTTTTCCCGGCGCGATAGGCGACGTTGCCCAAGTGGTTGGCCTCGGTGAGCGGCCCGGAATAGCCAAAGTGGCAAGTGGTCGGCGCGCCGGTTTTGCAGGCGTGCAGCCACTCGGCGTGGTGCCCGATCGAGGGCGCAATCCACGCCTCGGGCGCCTGAAAATCTTTGAACTCCTTTTCCGGCAACAGGATGTGTTTGCCGTAGTCGGAAAGGAGCATGCCCTTGTCGCCGATAAAGAGCATGCCGCTGCCCCATTGGGGGATGCCTTTTTCCCTCCATATCTTCGGCTTGTTCTCTCCCTGATGCCACGTGAGCGTGACCGGTGGCATGTCGCCGCGACTGCCGTAGGTGTACTTCGCCGCCATCGAGGCCGGCGCGATATCGTGATGCGGCGGCGGCCCCCACGCCTCGACGGTTTTCGGGGCGTCGAGCTTGAGCGCCCAGAAGGGGAGATCGTTGAAGTGGCTGCCAAGGTCGGACATGGTGCCGTTGCCGAAATCCCACCAGCGATACCATTTCGGCCCGGGGAAATAGACGGAGTGAAATGGTCGATGCGGCGCTGGGCCGATCCAAAGATCCCAGTCGAGGTGCGGCGGTGGCGTCTGGGCTTCCTTTGGAGTTTTGAACGACCAGACGATGTCGCCGTTGCGCTTGGCGGCCTCCTGACTTTGCCAACCCCAGGCGCGTCCGACCCAGACGTGGGCCTCACGAACCGGGCCGATGGCTCCGGACTGGATTTTCTCCACCACGCGCCGGTAGTTGTTGCCGGCATGAATCTGGGTGCCCATTTGGGTGGCGACTCCCGCTTCCTTCGCTGCCTTTGTGATCACCCGCGCCTCGTACACGTCGCGCGTCAGCGGTTTTTCGCAGTAAACGTGTTTCTTTGATTGCAGCGCCGGCAGCACGGCGAAAGCGTGCGTGTGCTCCGTGGTGCTCACCACCACGGCGTCGATGTCGCCGGTTTTTTCGTAGAGTTGTCGGAAATCCCGGTACGTTCGCGCCTTGGGATATTTTGTTGCCGCGCGGCTCAGATTTTGCGCGTTGACGTCGCAGAGCGCCACGACGTTTTCGGTCTTTGCCGTGTTTGCCAAATTGCTTCCGCCACGACCCCCGCTGCCGATGATCGCAAGGTTCAGTTTGGCGTTGGGCGACTTGGCGCTGACAATGGCCGGAAACCCCATGGTTGTTGCGGCCAAGCCGGTGGACTGGATGAACCGGCGCCGGGATTGTCGGTGGGTGGGAAGTGAGTTCATAACGGCGAAACGGTCACCCACCTGACAGAAACTGGCGAGAACAAAATCAAACACTTACGGTCTGTACGGTTGCCAAATCTAAAAAAACGAACCGTTTCCATCCGGTTTCAGCTTTCCAATCTCGGTTCAGTGTGACACAAGGGGTGCGACCAATTGATCCAAAAATGAAAGAGAGATTCATGAAACGCCGAACTTTTATTGCCGCTGCCGCTGCCGCACCGGTCATACTCCCGCGCACCGTTTTCGGGGCCAACAACAAGCTCAACATTGCCTTCATAGGCATGGGCGGCCAGATCCAGGGCCACGTCAAAAACGCACTGCAGCTTGGGCACAACGTCGTGGCGTTTTGTGACGTCGATCCCAACCAGATCGCTGGTTCCCGAAACCGCCACAAAGCCAAGGCCGGGAATGTCAAGGCCTATGCCGACTACCGCGAGCTGCTCGAAAAGGAGAAAACGCTTGATGCCGTGGTGGTCGCCACGCCGGATCACTGGCATGCGCTGATCTGCACCGCGGCGATGAAGGCCGGCCGGCACGTGTACTGCGAAAAGCCGCTGACCCACACGATCGCCGAGTCGCGTGCGTTACGGGAACTGTCCCGCTCATCAAAGGTCGTCACCCAAACCGGCAACCAGGGCAGCGCATCGTCGAATCTTCGCCGGAGTATCGAACTGATTCAATCCGGGATGCTTGGGCAGATTTCCAACGTGCACGTCTGGCATCCGGCCCACGGCTGGCCCAACGGCGGCATGCGCCCGCCCGGCGAGGATCCGGTGCCGCCGGGAATGAACTGGGATTTCTGGTGCGGCCCGTCGCCGACTCGTCCCTACAAAAACGGCATCTATCATCCGGCCAAGTGGCGTGGCTGGTACGACTTTGGCAACGGCTCCATCGGCGACTTTTGCTGCCACTCGTTCAACATGCCGGTGCGCGCGCTCAATCTCGGCTACCCGTCTCGGGTCGGGATCAGCAACCTGCAAAAAGCCGGGCTCGAGACCTACGCCAAGGCCGTGACGCACACCTTTCATTTCGCCGCCGAGGGCCAGCGCGCTGCGGTGAACCTGATCTACTATACTGGCGGCGTCGACATGCCTCCCAAACACATCACCGACCAAATGGTTGGCACCTTTGGAAACATCCCCCGCGTCGGTGCCGTGGTTGAAGCGGAGCACGGTTTGCTCTCTTCCGGGCTTTGGAATTCACAGTGCTACGTGAAAATGAAAGGCGACAAAAAATTCACCGGCCACGCCAACCATTCTGAGGCAAAAAAAGTGCCGCAACATCTCCCTCGAGTGAGGGGGCATTTTCAGGAATGGACCGATGCAATCCTCAACAAAGGCAAGACCTTCGCACCGTTCGAAATTGGCGGGCACCTCACCGAGATCGGTTTATCCGGCATCGTGGCCCTCAAGCTGCAGCGAAATATTGACTGGGACGGCCAGGCAATGAAAGCCAGGGGCATCCCCGAAGCCGGCGCTCTCGTTAGAAAGCAAAACCGAACCAAGTGGCTTTAAGCGTGGCTGCGCTGGATGAACGGAAAGATTCCGTAACCTTCTGGATTGCCTTAACCAGAGCATCCAGCTCAGACGCCATTCCCATAATCTTGATATTGTGTAAGATTGGCTGAGTCATCATCAGCCACGCAGCGAAAGAGAAACCTGTGAACCGCCTCATTATAATCTTAGCTGTTATTCAATTCCTGACACTTACGGCCACCGCTGCAAATCGGCCGGCGAAACCCAATATCATTCTCATGATGGCCGACGATATGGGGTTGGGCGACACCAGTGCTTATCTGGGTACGCGTTTGATGGAAAACGCGCCACCTGTCGCCAAAACTTTGCGTACACCCAATCTGGACGCGTTCTCCAACCAGGCCATGATTTTTACTGATGCCCATGCCCCTGCATCAATGTGCAGCTCCACGCGATACGCCCTGCTCACCGGTCGCTTTTCTCATCGGGCTTACCTTAAGAATCAGGGGTGGTTGCCTCATGGGCCCAACAGGCCGATGATTCAAAAGGCCATGGCGACGTTGCCAAAAATGCTTCAGAACAATGGCTACCACACCATGATCATTGGCAAGTATCATGTGGGCATCGACTTTGATAATGGCACGGGTAATCCAGCGGAAGACTTTTATTATCACGACGTCGACTTCACCAAACCGCTGCTCGATGGCCCGACGCACCATGGCTTTGATGAATATTACGGTGTCTCGGGCAATACCGAAGATCCACTCGATAACGAACCTCGCATCCTGATTCGCAATGATCGTTTTGTATTCATCGATCGCTCAAAAATGAAAATGATTGGCATGGGTAAACGCAAAGACAAACTAATTGCGGCGCCAGATTGGACTTTGAAACAACTGGGGTCCCTCTACTTAAAAGAGGCTCACGCCTTTATTGATCGCCGAGTTGAAGAAGGTACGTCACCTTTTTTCCTCTACTACGCGCCCAATGCCAATCACAACCAGCGGAATCTCAATGGAGTTTTTGCCGTGCCTGACTCAATCGCGGGTGTGAAAATAAAAGGGCAAAGTAAATACACCGACGGTTCACCCGCTGGCCCCCGTGAAGACATGGTACTTGAGAACGATGTCGCTTTTGGTGATTTGCTCAAGAAACTGAAACAAACTGAAGACCCACGCTGGCCAGATCACAAACTAATTGAAAACACATTGATCATCTTCACCAGTGACAATGGCCCCAATACCAAGAATCGCAGTACAAACGAAACCACCAACCAGGAGAGTGGTGGTTTGCGCGGCAAGAAAGCGAAGATCTGGGAAGGAGGTATTCGCGTGCCGTTTATGGTTTACTGGAAGGGTTATATCCAAGGCCCAAAAATTAACCGTAATGTTCTTTCACACACAGACCTTTACGCCACACTGGCCAACATTGTCAGACATCAACTGCAACCCCATGAAGCACAGGACAGCCACAATGCACTGAATTACTGGGTCGGCTTGGACGAGGGGTCCGATTTACGACCTCGTATTTTCTTTTGCAATCTTGGCGCGCCTTATTTGAATGACGCGCTGGCCATACGACAAGGTTCGAAAAAACTTGTCGTTGATGGAGGCCTAGCATTTCCCTCCATCAAAAATGGAAGCCGTGGCGGCCTTAAGCATGCAATCTTTTATGACCTGGATCAAAACATATTTGAGGAAGGTGATTTTCAAAAGAACCCACCTAGCGATGAAGCCATTGCACTGGGGAACAAGCTGATTCAACTTCATAATCAGGGTTATGCACGTGACATGAATCTGCAGCCTGGCTCACAACTCATTCAGGCCGATGGGTGGCATAATCTTCGAAACGATATCAATGGCGCCATCGGCTTTGAATTTCGCATGAACGCCACACGTTCTATCACTCATCTGGGCATGTGGGATGATCACGAAAAAGATAAAGGCGTTCGCTCCGCCCGAAATGTGCCGACAGAACATGATCGCGATCACCCCTCGCTCGGTGGCGGCAAAAAAAACACACTGGCAGCGGAACATTCTGTCATGCTCTATGAACTTGATGACCTCGGCGATGCCAAAGGCCTTGTAAGGGTCGCACTAAAGGGGAGTAACCCAGGTGAACTGGAGAACGAATTCCGATACCTGCCGATTGAAACAACTGTTACTTTAAACAAGGATCACAGCTACCTGCTTTTGATGAGCACGACGGCTGATGATGGCGATACATTCCATGACCCTGCCAGTTATGACGGTCTCTCGCCCCTGGTAACGCCGTCCGTGAAGATTATTCGCAGCGTCATGGTACGTGATGATGTTAACCAGCGTGACGCCATTCCTGCTTTTTCAGATTTGTCAGATGAGTATTCACAGTTTCGCCTGCCAGTCGGGCCAACATTAAAATTCAAGGCGAACTGAATGTTGTGTGGTATCACCAGATCGATTGGCTTAGTCGCGACAACTTTTTTGCTGCATTTCATGCTAGCATGGACTTGTCCCGCCAATGAGGAGAAACCAAATATCGTCGTAATCTTTATCGACGATATGGGTTTTGCAGACCCAAGCTGTTTCGGTAATCCGATGAGTAAGACACCGAACATCGATCGCCTGGCCAAGGCGGGCATAAAGCTCACCAACTTTTATGTCACCTCGCCGATCTGCTCTCCATCACGCGTTGCCATCACCACCGGTCAATACCATGGACGCTGGGGGATTCACTCCTATCTCAGTTCGCGCGCCGCCAACAAGGCACGTGGTATGAAGAACTACCTGGACGCGTCCGCCCCGACAACCGCTAAAAAGCTCAAGACCGCTGGTTATGCCACTGGTCATTTCGGCAAGTGGCACATGGGTGGAGGCCGTGATGTCGATGATGCCCCGCTGCCGCAGGCATACGGCTTTGATGAGTCGCTGGTTTCTTTCGAAGGTTTGGGCGATCGCATTATTTCAAATACGAATGCCTTGAAAAAAGCCAAGGCGCTTGGACACGGCACCATCATTGCCTGTGAAAGGATTGATCGAAGTAGAATCCAGGTTGACTACACGATAGATTTTATCCGTCGCAACAAAGACAAACCTTTTTATGTCCGTTTTTTTCCCAATGATGTGCATGGAGCCCATATTCCCGCAAAGGGAACTGAGGACAAATACAAAAGTGTTTCAGATAATCCTTACGACTGGGCCTTTCTGGCAGTGCTTGAAAATTTGGACAACCAAATCGGTCGCATCATTGATGAAATCGAACATCTGGGACTAAGTAAAAGGACGCTGATCATTTTCACCAGTGACAATGGGCCATCTGATGGCGCCAAAAAATATCTCAACGGCGAAAAGCCCGCGGGGTTTGCAGGTGTCTTTCGCGGACGGAAATGGTCCATATTTGAAGGTGGCATTCGCATGCCTTTCATCGCGGTCTGGCCGGGCAGGATCAAAGCTGGCACGCAAGATGACACCAGCATCATGAGCACGCTCGATCTGTCACCGACGATTTGCAAGATTGCTGGTGTTGAGGTTGAAGAAGATCTGGATGGCATTGATCGCAGCAGCGTTCTGTTGGGCACACCTTCTGGTCGCCATCCTATTTTCTGGCAATATGGCCATCCCCACTCCGTGCTAAAAGGTGGACTTGTCAAACATCTGAGTCCGACCTTTGCGATGAGAGATGGTGATTACAAATTCATGATCAATCCCGATGGCAGTGAAGCTCAGCTTTTTGATCTTGCCAATGATCCTTCTGAATCGACGAATCTCTTTGATCAGCAGCCGACGCGTGTCGCTTCGATGGCTCAGTCGCTGGGCCAATGGGCGCATGGCATTGGCTACGCGTTTGATCGCCAGGTTAAGCCTGCCAAGCCTGGACCCATGATCGCTGTGGTTGCGGGCAATCAGATGTTGAACTTCAACAATGTGGGTGGTGTTAATGGAAATCACAAAAAACTGACATTTGATGGCAGCAATTTTCTGGATCTCCCTACGTTCCGCCTTCCTAAAATCGCGGGCAGGCGCAATTTGCAAATCAAGGGCCGCATCACACCGCGGTCAAATCATGGCGTGATCTTTGCCCATGGCGATCACGTCAATGGCTACGCCATTTATATGAGCCAGGGGCTTCTTTGTTTTGCAACTTGCGTCAATGGCGAACGAGAGGTCGTCGCCTCGACGGTGCCAATTACCCAGACAGTCGATTTTGAAGCCAACTGGAACAACAAAGGCGCCATGCTATTGAAGATCAATAAGATGCTTGTAAGTAAACCAAAAATGGTTCAACTGCTTTCTGTTGAGCCCACGGAATCAATTCAGATTGGCGGCGACGCCGAGCAGCAAGTCGGCGATTATAAAAGTTCCAAGGGCTTTTCGGGTATCATCGAGAATCTGACATTCAAATATCCCATTGGATCGTGAAAAAGGGGCATTCCGGAAGCCGGCGCTCTCGTTAGAAAACAAAACCGAACCACGTGGAAAACCTAAACGGCTCAAGGTCTTGAACCTCACCTTCACGGTGCTGTTTATGAACGACGCGCAGATGGCTGGCTCAGGTGCGGTCGGGTTCTGCGATCCAGAAACCCAGACGATTAGCCTCGTGGGAAGTCAGTCCAACGACTCAATGCAGGACACGTTCCTGCACGAAGTGTTCCACGCCATCGTGCATGTGATGGACTTGAAAGAAAACGAGACGGAAGAAAACTACGTTCGCCGCTTGGCGACGGGATTGTGCACGGTCTGGAACAACAACCCTGCGGCGTTCAGGTGGTGGAGTGAGTCTTATTAAGCAGATCGAAGAAACTGATCAAATACCCCCATCAGTTTTGGATGCGACTTACCCGAATGTTTCACTATGATGTGCAGCATGAGCCGTAAAATCAACTGTTGAGGCAACGCTCTAATGGAACGCTACTCCAGTTGATCGCCGATGCCGTTCTTGTTCTTGTCTGTAACGCCGGAGAGGGGATGCTCCACCACCGCTTTCCAGGCGATTTCGCGGAAGATTTTGTCCAGGGCGGCGCTTAGGAAACTTGGGTTTTTATTGAACTTGATAGGCGATGAAATGAGTTCAGGGGATTTGCCATAGAGCGTGGAGTAGAAGACATAGCCCTCCAGGCGGTCGAAGCCGGGGCCCAAGTGGCCGATTTTGTCTTTCCAAAGAGAACGCTCTTTTCCGCCGATCACCGTATACAGGCCTTCAACGCCGGGAAGTTCGCCCCGGATGAACCGCCTGGCGGCCTCTGTCATCGCGGCGTGAGTGGGCAGGATGTATACTTCATCTGTTGATTCGCGCAGGGCTTTCACGAGGCCTGCAAAGCTAGCGTTCGCGTGGTCGCTGAGTTGATCGTAGACCGCATCGGTGAAGAACGCTTCAGCTTCCGGGTTTGCCTTGAGGTTGAAGACCTTCCGGACTTGACCTGGCGCGGGCCAGGCGTCGGAGAGAAAGAACTTCATGTCGGGATTGTATTTTGTGCAGAAATTGATCCAGCACGCGTAGAATTTTGGGCGATCAGTGTAGGGGCCCCAGATCATGGCCTCCCACTCCGCATTGGAAATAGCGGCTAGGAGCTTGGGCAGGGGCTTGCCGTCGAATTCGAAGATGCCGTTTTCCTGCTCCCATTTGTAGCGCGCGCTGCCGGTGATGCCGCCGCCGGTATGCAGGCACAGGGGCTGCTCAAAGCCGACGGCCCGGCAAATGACGGGCAAGGTCTTGTAGGCGGGCACCATGAAACTGTGGCCCGTTCCCACGATACGCATGATGCCGTCGGCAGGTTTGGGAAAGGACAGGGCGTCGCTCGCAGCCGAAGTGCGACCCGCCGCGCCGCGCTTATAAATTGCCATAATCTCTTCAGGCGTTTTGAGACTTACCGCGTGCGGCGGAAATTTCTCCTTCTCCCATCCGGGATCAAACACCAGCTTCGTTTGCGTTGCTGCGGCCGGGCGCGCATTCCCCTGCCTGGATCGTTGGAACTGTTGCCGGGCGGCCTTGAACTCCTCCGCGGTCAGCTTGCCATCCTTGTCCGTGTCCGCTTGGGGAAAACGCTTGAGTATTTGCGCCAATCGCGATTCGGAGAGCTGTTGGGCTTGTGCATTTGAGAACGGCGCGGCTGCCGCCAGGGCGAGGATCGCAAGGAGCAGGACTGGGTGATGATGTTTAATGATAGTTTCTGTAAACCAAGCCAAGCTGCACTGCAGTGCCCAGTCCTACAAACGAGACGAGCGTCATCCGAAAAGGGTTACATATTCATGGTCATTTCTGCAGACCAAGCCCACTAAGATGATAGTTTCATGACAAACCGATCGAAGATATTCTTCATCATACGTTGCACACGCTAGTCCGGGCCTTGGGGCTTGGCGGCCCCATTGGCGGGCAGTACGTGACCGGACGGCGATGACAGGCCTTGCGCCCTCCAGATGCTCTCGGCGTCGAAGACGACGTTGCCCTTGGGACCATTGTAGAAAGTGGCAATATGAGGAGCTTTGGGCTTTCCCTTGCCGGCTTTTACCTCGCTGTGAGTAGGAGGTGTTTCATTTCCCTTCAGTTCGAACCCCGTAAATCCACGACCCAGCGATTGTGAATGGCCTTGAGCCGATTCAACTGATCGGGATGAGTGTTTCGAAGATTGTTTTGCTCACCGACATCGATAGACAGGTTCACGAGAAAAAGTTTGTTTTCTTTGCTCAACGGCGAAGTAACCGTTGGATCTCGCGGATTACCGATCAGTTTCCAATTGCCCTCCCGCACGGCCCATTGTGGATTGTTACCCGTGCCCATCCAGTGAAACTCGGAGTGCTGCGACTTGGCTGTGTCCGACTGGATGACCTTGACTAGGCTTTTGCCGTCGAATTTACGCTTAGGCAATGCCACCCCCGCAAGCTCCGTCAGCGTGGGTAGCCAATCGACAGATATACTCATTTGGCCACGCACTTGGCCAGCTGGTATTTTACCAGGCCAACGAATCATCGCCGGCACACGAATACCTCCCTCAAAAAAACTGAACTTGGCCCCCCGATACGGTCCGGAGTTGCCGCCGCCGCCGAAGGTTCTCGACTCAACCGAGTGGCCATGATCACTTTGAAAAACAACGATGGTATTCTCCCTCAAGCCAAGGTTGTCGATCTCCTCAAGCAGGTCGCCGATTGCTTCGTCCATCGAAGACATAAACGCGGCGTAGCGACGGCGTTTTTCATCCTTGATGTGCGCGTAGCGGCGACGCCACTTCTCGGTGCCCTGCAGCGGATAATGGGGAAGGTTGATCGCCCAATACATGAAGAACGGTTTCTCCCGATTAACTTCCATGAACTTCGCTGCCTCGTCCACCATCAACATCGGGAAATAATCACCCGTGCGCCAAACCTCCTTGCCGTTCTGGTAAAGGTCATGGCGATTCGGTGGCACCCAGTAAAAAAAGTGCGAATAGTTATCAATGCAACCGCCCATGTGCCCAAACGAATAATCGAAACCCTGAGCGTTGGGCATAGTTGGCGGAGTGAAACCGAGATGCCATTTACCGATATGTGCGGTGGCATACCCGGCATCCTTGAATATTTCTGCCATGGTCACCTGATCGGTTGGCAGAGCGCCTCTGCCTCCAGGATGCGATGAGACATTCCCTGGCACTCCCGCTCGCTTAGGTACCCGACCAGTCAATAATGCGGCCCGTGAAGGCGAACAAACCGCCGCCGCAGAGTAAAACTGGGTAAACCTAACGCCATCCCGACAAAGTGAATCCATTGCAGGCGTGATCAAATCCTTCGCTCCGTAGGCATTAATATCAATTGAACCCTGGTCGTCGGTGTAAATCACCACCAAGTTCGGTTTGCGGGCCTGAGCATTGGCTGTCAAAACCACGGCTGCTATTGTTGTGAGTAGTATGTGTTTCATTTGGCGTTCAAGTGGTGGATTGGTTTAGTCAATCAGTCTTGTTCTTTTTGTGTTTATTCTTACGCTCATAGAAAAACCGCTCCGTCACTTTTTGATAGCCGTTGGATTCGTAAAGCTTTTGCGCTCCTGTGTTTGAAACTGTTGTCTCAATCAAAATCCCCTTGGCCTGAGTTTCTTCACCAAATGCTTCGATTTCGCTAAGCAGCTTTGTCCCTATCCCCATTCCACGAACAGACTCAGACACGAATAAATCATTTAATATCCAGATTCGTTTCGCTGAAACCGAAGAAAAGCTCGGATAGAGTTGGGCAAACCCCGCACACCGTCCATCCGAGATATACGCACAAAATATAACAGACTCCGAATTACTTAAACGGTCCCCGAGAAACTCTTGAGCCAACGACAAATCGCTACCCTGCTCGAAAAACACTCTGTAGGCATCAAATAGCTTCGCGATTTCCTCAACATCATCAGTAGTGGCCCGGCGAATCGTTACTTCCATCTCTTCGTTCCTAGCAAACAATCACACACCTCACCAGCACCACGGCTGCGATTGTTGTGAGTAGGAGGTGTTTCATTTCCCTTCAACTTTCAATTCTTCACCCGTCTTGGCTTCGGAAGTCAAAGCCTTGGCAAATTGTTCACCCATTAATCGAAAGCTTCCATCACCGGCTTTTTCGTGGAGACATTTGAGATCGTGCTTGCACTCGGTGTCGACATAATCCATCTCAATTTCAAGCGAGGTCAGATGGTTTCGCCATTTCTGAAGTCTTAAACCCAACGAACCAACCAATGTTCGGAATTGAAGCTGGCCCTTTATCTTGTCTTTGTTGAGGTTTGCAAACTTCCAAGGAGAGGAATTGCTCTCATAATATATCTTATCGTTGTCGAACAAGACGGGAGCCACCGGTTGCCATTTTCTGCTCTTACTGGTCATATCTTCCCAATTCCACATGCCTCCATCATAATTAATGCAAACACTGAATAACTCGGGAAACTTTACGGCTAAGAGTGACGCTCCATATCCTCCCATGGAAAAGCCTTGTATTACACGAAACCCCCTGGATGGCTTGGTGTTATAGTTAGTATCTATCCAAGGTATGATTTCACGGATAATGTGGGTTTCAATTAGAATAGTTCGGTCCTTGGAGTCGGCATACCAGCTATTCTTTGTGCCGTCGGGGTAGACCGCGATGACCGGAGGCAAAACACCATCAGCTATTGCTTTTTTTATAGGTGGATGAAATGCCCCTCCATTTTTGTAGAAACCACCTCGACCATGCAGACTGTAGATGACTGGATACCCAAACCCCTTCTTTCGATAATTTTCAGGAAGATAAATATCAAAGGTAATTTTTTTGCCGGATAGCTTTCCCGTGATGGTTGTTGTTTTGAACTCTCCTTGGACTGGTTTGAGAGCGGAAAGCACAAAAACCAACAAGATCATTGGGAGTGTGATATAAGATATCTTTGTCATTTCCCTTCAGCTTTCAATTCTTCCCCCGTCTTGCCGCCGTGTTTGCGGAGGAGGTCGGCGGTTTCTTTTTTGTTCAATACGACGGTATCTAGCGGTGTTTTGCCATTAACATCTTTCGCATCCACATCTGCACCTTCGGCGATAAGTTGTGGCATGGGCTTAAGGTCAATCTTCCGGAATTCGAGCAGGCCGTGTTCGCCTTGGATGCCGATGTGGCCTTTCAGGTTTTTGATGCTCGTCGCCATGGTGATCTGCGCGCCGTTCAGCTTGACCACCATCGTCTCGCCGATGCAGGTAATCTCATAGGTGTGCCATTGGCCAAGCGGCTTGTAGGCCTTGGCCAAGGCGTCCAGGTCTGACTCGGGGTCGAACGGCGGGGCACCGTAGGGGATTAGCGTGGCCAAGGGCGCTCTGCCGGTGATGATGTCCATGCACTGCACTTGGTAGCCGTTGTTCGGCCAGCCGTTTTCGTCGTCGTTGCTCGTCGGGCCGGTGCGCACGAAAATCCCGCTGTTGGCTTCGGCCTCCAGGAAGCGGAATTCCATCAGGAGCGTGAAGTCGGAAAAGACATCGGCGGAACGCAGCCAGCCGGTGCCGCGATTGACCTTGAGCACGCCGTCCTCGACCAAGAACTGGCCATCATTTTCAACCACCCAGTTGTCAAGGTTTGTGCCGTTGAAAAGAGCCACGCTTTTGGACGTTTCAATCGTGGTGCACGCCGCGAACAGAGTGACTGCGATGGAAGCGATCATTAGTTTATACATTTTAATTCTTCGGATTCTCTTGATTCACTTTTTTTGTCTGGTTTGCTGAGAAGATCGTTTTCGTCAAAAATGGCATGATTGATTTGCGTCCTTTCCTGGGACGTAAATGTGACATGAATCTTTCCATTCCTCGTTTGTATGACCGTAGGATAAGCGAAGGAGCCCTGTCCGGCAGCGATGTTCATACGGTGCGGAAATGTTTTGCCGTTGTCGCTGGAGAGTGCAGCTGTCAGTGGCGTACGGTCATTCATGCTGTGATTGTATACAAGGAGAAGGCGTCCACTGCTTAACTTGATAAAGTCGACAGCAGAATTGGGGTTGGGAAACGAACTGTTTGTCCCTTTGCCCCAGGTGTGTCCACCGTCCCGTGATTCCGACTTGATCAGGTAGCCTTCGGTTGTCGGTTCGTATCCTCCACCGCGCCGACAATATGCGATTAGATACCTGTCATCGACTTGTGCCACGGCAGGTTGAAGGTTGCCATGATCTGATCGAATTCGCTTGCTGCTGCTCCACTTTTTGTTTGAGGGGTTATAGCGCAGAAAAAATGATGTAGTGCCTGGTCCCACCAGTTCGGTGTCGTGTCCGGTTTCGTGATAGATGGGGAGTAGATATTCACCAGTTTGAAGCACGATGGGATGAGCCCGCACCATAGTGCCCGGCTCAATGGTCAACAGGGAGGAATCCGACCAGGACGCAGCTCCATCCCTGGATATTTTGACTTTGATTCGCGAAGTTGACCATGTGTCGCCAAAACGGGTTACATAAAACAACCAAACCAGCCCATCCGGCCCCTGCCAGACGACCGGATTACCTAGCGAACGAAACGGGTTGCCGGCAATCTTTTTGGGTTGGCTCCAATGGCTGGATCCCTTGTTCAGGCGCGCCCCATAAACCACTGTTCCCGAGGAGTATTCCCCAGCGCCACCATAGTAGGCCAGATAGAGATCGCCATTGTCGAGTTCATCAAATGAAGAGGGGTGCTTGTATTTTCCGGTGGGCACTTCAGGCCCGAAAACCTTGCGGACAATCAAGTCTCCCATTGTCCAATTGATGCCGAATTGGGTGACAACGATGAACAAAAATGCAAACCGGCATGCGCCTGATACAATATCCAGGCG